>JADLCC010000084.1 GCA_020847425.1 Saprospiraceae bacterium | reverse complement strand
CTCACTGGGTATGCTCAGGATGCCCGTCACCTGCGCGGAGCATTCCGTCCGCTTTCAATTACTTGGTTACAAACCTTTTTCCCGAAAAATAACGGTCAGCGGCCAGGCGGTCGTAGAAATCACTATGGAGAACATCGCCACACAGATCGAAGAAGTGGTGATCAGTTCGCAAGGCAGTACCCGTACCATGGAAACGCCCGCCCTGGGGGTCAGTATGCTGAACATGAAAGCGGTGCAAAAACTGCCGCCGGCCGCTGGTGAAGTAGATATTTTGCGCGGGATTCAGACGCTGCCGGGCATTTCCGCCGTGGGCGAAGGCGCCAACGGCGTCAACATCAGGGGTGGGGCAGTGGACCAGAATTTGGTCCTGCTCGACAATATGCCCGTTTTTAACCCCACCCACCTGCTCGGCCTCTTTTCGCTTTTCCCGACGGATGCTATTCGGGAAATGCAGATTTACAAAGGTTCGATTCCGGCGCGCTACGGGGGCCGAACTGCCGGCGTACTGGACGTAAAAATGAGCGAACCCAACGCGGAAAAGTTTAAAATGAAAGGTGGTATTGGGCTCATTTCCAATCGTTTACACGCAGAAATACCGATTGTGAAAGAAAAAATCGCCTGGATGACCTCCTCCAGGTTTTCTTTTAATGAGTACCTCATCCAGTTTTATAACAACGTGCTGCTGGGCAATTTCGCCAAAAGAAGAATCCCCAACAACAAACCCGTTTTTTTCGACCTGGCCAATAAAGTCACCTGGCGCCCGACAAGCCAGGACAATATTTCATTGACCAGTTATATCAGTTACGACTCCTACCGGGTCGATTCGCTGTTCGGAATTGCCAATATCGTTCCGCGGCAATCGACCATGCAGTACGGCCACAACAACCTGGCCCTGCGCTGGAACCACAATTATTCCGACCAGTTGAACCTCAATGTGCTGGCGGTTCAATCCTTGTACAACACCTCCACCTCGGCGGAAGACCTGAAAGTTGGTTTCGATTTTGATACCCGGCTGCGCTACCACAACGCCAAAGCGGAACTGACCTACGCGCCCAACGAACGGCAGCGGATCAATGTGGGCGCATCCGTCACCCGGTACGGCATCAGTCCGGCCGCTCTGCAGCCCCGCGAAGGGTCCTCCGTTGCCACCGTACTACTGCCCGACGAACAGGCCTGGGAAGTCGCAGTTTTTGCCTCCGATGAATACGAAATCGGGGAAAGATTGTTGATCGAACCGGGGCTCCGTTATGTCAATTACTGGAACATAGGGCCGCTGGCGTTCCCTTTGTTTTCCGAAGATGTACCAAAAACGCCCAACAGTGTGCTGGACTATCTTTCGCTGGGCAACGGCGCAGTCGAATCGCATTATGGCAGGGTGGAACCGCGTCTAGCACTGCGGTACAAACTGAATGAAAACAGTTCGGTAAAGATCGGTTACAACCGCATGAACCAGTTTCTCCAGATCATTGCCAACAACACGACCCCGCTGCCCAATGCCCGCTGGAAAACCTCCAACCGATACGTGCCGCCGGCGCAAAGCGACCTGTTTTCAGCAGGTTATTTCCGCGACTCCAAAAACAGGATGTGGGAATGGTCGGTAGAAGGCTACTATCGCGCCCAGCGTTCCATCTACGATTATTCCAACGGCGCCGAACTGAGCATCAATCCCCTCGTGGAAACGCAACTGCTGAACGGTTCGGCTAAAGCCTATGGCGCCGAATTGTTTATCAACAAAAAGAAAGGGGTGATGACCGGCTGGCTGAGTTATACCTACGCCCGCAGTTTCCAGCAAATCACCGGTGATTTCCCGGAATTGCAACAACTCAACGACGGCGACTGGTTTCGCACCAATATAGATAAACCACACACCCTCAATGTGTTATTGAATTTTCAGACTGAAAAGCACAATGCCGTGTCCTTTACCTTTGTGTACAGCACCGGCAGGCCCTATACCGCGCCGGTCAGTTTTTACCGGGATGGGTTTAATATCATTCCGGTGTACACCGAACGCAACAATGCCCGGATTTCAGACTACCACCGGCTCGATTTTTCCTGGACGATCACCAATCCTTCTATGAAAGAACGCCGGTGGGAAAGTTCCTGGGTGGTTACGATTTACAACTTGTACGGCCGTAAAAACGCTTTTTCCTACTTTTTTAACCCCAGTTTGTCCTCGTTTCAGCCATTTAAAGTGAGCGTATTCCCCACGCCGCTGTTTTCATTGACCTACAATTTTAAATTTGAATAAGATGCGTTTTATATTGTTTGCGGCAGTATTGTTCCTGCTGCCCAACGCCTGCCAGTACCCGGTTGGCTCTTCCGAGTTGCCCGATCTGAAACAATTTCTCGTGATCGATGCAAAACTGACCGAAAACTACGGTAAAGTCCTGGTGACGTATACCCTGACGGATGTGACTCCGGGTGGCGGTTACTTGAACCCGCCGCCCATCAATGCGTCCGCTTATGTGGAGGATAGCCAGGGGAATCAAACATATTTCGCCGTCGATGGCAGCATCAATACCGCTTTTCAGGGTGTAGTGGGTGAAACGTACAAGTTGTTCGTTTTTGCTAATGGCGAAGCGTATGAATCGAAGCCGGAAACCATGCCCGCCTGCCCATCGCTGGACTCCCTGTCGGTGGTTTTTACGCGGGAAGACAGCCGCGCACCGAACGATTTTTCCTACTACGGATTCGATGTTTACGCACAAGCCAGCGATATTCCTAATCAGAACAACTATTACCAGTGGGACTGGATCCATTATGAAAAAGCAGTAGGCTGTGCCGTGGTGCAGGAAGGCGGACGAGACGTGCTGTATCCCTGCGACCCTGGTGACTGCTGGAACATCGCTTACAATACCCGCATCGTGGTGCAGTCAGACCAGCTCCGCGACGGGCAGCCGCTGGCGAATAAAGTGGTACGTATACCGTTCACAACACCGCCCAACAAGTACTATTTGAAAGTGGAGCAGCGCAGTATCACGCCCACGGTTTTCAGTTATTTGCAATCGCAGGAAACCCAAACGCAGAATGTAGGGTCCATTTTTGACATCCCCGCACAAACCCGTTTTAGTCCGAACGTGTACAATGTCAACAACCCCGATGAAAAAATCCTGGGCGTTTTCAGCGTCTTTTCTTACCGGACCAAAGTTGTGTACATCGACCGGTCGCAGGAGATAAACGGAGTGCGGGCCAGGGTATCTATTTTCAGACCTCCATTTACCAGCGATCCGTTCGCAGCGGCGCCTTGCGTGGAATCTTTGTATAGGACGCAGAACAGGCCGGAGGGGTGGGAGGAATAAGGAGTTATGAAGGATGAGTTATGAGTTATGAGTTATTGGAGTTTCAGGCTGGAATTGGAAAGAGAGTGTTCAAAAAACTGTGTCAACAAGAAATATTCGTTTCGATAAGAATTGATTTTGCAAAAAAGGTGGAAAAGGGAGTTTCCTTTACTTTCAAACTCCAGCCTGAAACTCCAATAACTCATAACTCATCCCTCATAACTCATCCCTCATTCCTCATCCCTGTTGACCGGCCCGTTGCCGCTCTTCTTCCGCTCCGCCATTGCGCCGGCGGGCCTGCGCCACCTGGTTGCTTCCAAAACGATAGGTGAAGGACACCGTAACCTGCCTGCTTTCGCGCGTGACATCGAACACTTCCACGTAATCGCGGAAACGGATGGTGGCTGAGGGGTTGTCTGTCCAGAAAATATCGGTGACGGCCAGTTTGAGTGTGGCCTGTTTTTCCAGCAACTGCTTTTGAATGCCTGCGCCAAGTCCCCACATTGGATTAATGCGCATAAAGGCGTACACCTCTTCTGTTTTGTACCTGAAATTGAGTTCTGCCGCCCAGTCATTTTTCAGGGTAAAGGTGTTGTTCGTGTTAAAAAACAGCACCACATTGCCATCGCTCAGGTTGGTATTGGCAAAATCGCCTTTGTAACTCCCAACATAAGTATTGAGGTTGTTGCTGCTGCTCCACCATTTAAAAAGGTTGAACGGCGCATTGATATCCAGGGAAAAATATTCCACCTGCGCCAGATTTTTGTCCGTCTGCGAGGTGACCCGCTCGAATCCTTCCACCGGACCAATCACTTGGGTAATGTTGTCGGTGGTCAGGGCATACGACACACTGGCCGTGTAGCGCTGCAAAAAAGTATGGTTCCACTCGAACGACCAGGTAAACTGCGGATTCAGGTACGGGTTGCCCACTTTATACGTGCTGGGGTCGAGGAATGACTTGAACGGATTCAGTTGGTCGTACGAAGGACGGTCGAGGCGGCGACTCATGTTGAGCCCCATTTCGTATTTTTCCGAAAACTTGTAGTGCAAAAAAGTGCTGGGAAACCAGTTGGTGTAATTGCGGTCGAAGGACTGCCCGTTGGTCAGTTGGGTACCCTTGGCCACCGTGTTTTCTGCCCGAAGCCCCGCCTGAAGCGTGAATTTCGGCCATTCCCGGCTGTAATTGACATACGCTGCGTTGATGTTTTCCCGGTACAAAAAGTGGTTACTGATCGAAGTATCCAGTACCGGGTGCGCATCGTCGCTTTTATCAAAAAACTGGAGGTCGTTGTCCGCATCCACGAGGCTGCTTTTCAGGCCGGCTTCTATTTTCCCGCTCCCTTCCAATGGGTGCGCGTAATCGGCTTTGACCGAGCGGATTTGCAGGTCGCCGTTCAAATCGCCCACAAGCAGGTAATAGGGTTTGTATTCCGCGCCTTCCAGGTCGTAATAGCGCGTGGTAAAATTTTGCGCCGTTTCATTTCCGAACCGGATATAGTCGATATCAGCGCTGATTTCGCGGCCTTTCTGGTTAAAACTGTGTTTCAGGTTGCCGTTCAGCGCATACATAGGCCATTTGTCCTTTCCGGCATTGGCGGTGCTGAAAGCCGAAATTTTTTCGCCGGCGCCGTTTTCCACATCGGAAACATTATTTCCCCTGGAATTGTAACGGTTAACGGAGCCTGAGGCCAGGATGCCGACCGTGGTGGCAGAATTCACAAAAAAATCGGCGCCCACCCGGCCATTGTGGTACCTGAAAGGCAGGAGCAGGAAATTGCGCTGGTCGTACGCGCCGGTGCGCTGCCCGTTTTCATAAAACTGGCGGTACAATTTCAGGTCGTTGATCCAGTCGCGGTCGTTGTAGTTGTAATTGCCGAACACATTCCACTTTTTGCGGCGGTGGTTCAGGGTAAGTCCGCCGCCGAATTTCGGATACACGCCCTGGCTGTAGTAGGCATTGGCCGAGCCGTTGGTGCCCAGGCTTTTGTCCTTTTTCAGGCGAATGTCGATAATGCCCGCATTGCCCGCAGCGTCGTATTTGGCGGAAGGATTGGTGATGATTTCGATGCGTTCGATGCTGCTGGAAGGCAGGGAACGCAGAAAATTGGCGAGTTCCTGTCCGGCCAGCGGCGTGGGCTTTCCGTCGATCATGATGATGACGCCCGCCCGGCCCCGGATGGTGATCGCGTCGTTAGGGTTGACAATAATGCCCGGCGAACGTTCCAGCACCTCCATGGCGCTGCTGCCGGCAGCCAGGATGCTGCTTTCCACATTGACGATCAGGCGGTCGGAGCGCCGCTCAATAAACGGTTTTTGGGCCACAACCGTCACTTCCTGCAAAGCGGCGGAGGCTTCGACGAGGCGCATGGGCGGCACAACAAGCGCCTGTGCAGTCCCGCCGACACGCATTTCCGCGCTGAACTGTTTTTCAAAACCCACCAGCGTCGCCGCTACGCGGTACGTGCCGGGTTTGATTTCCACAAATTCGTAGCGCCCGGCGGCATCGCTCAGTTCTATTTTCACCAGCGAACTGTCGGCGCTGCGCAACAGGCTCAGGGTGGCGGCTTCGAGGGCTTTGCCGGTAGCATCGGTGACGGTTCCGCCGAGGGTGTATGTCTGCGCTACAGCAGTTGGAGCGTTCCATATCATTGCTATAAAAAGCAACAGGAAAAAAGGGTTCGGGAACTTACAGTTTGGGTTGGATGGAAACTTCTGCGTCATTTCGGATAAAAATTTACCCGAAGAACGGTGCGGAGCGGTTTTCTGGGGTTTTATATTCGACCGAAAGGCAGTGGGGTGAATTGTTGGGCGGGTTGGGAGCGCTCGATTGTACCGGCTGCTTGATCTGCCGGAGATGCTACGCGAGGTTTCTCCGGCAGATCAAGCAGCCGGTACAGGACATGCTCTACAGGTGAACCGGACCCGTTCAGCCCTTTACCCATAAATATTTGGCCAATCCCGCGCCGATGGCAAGTTGAGATCCTTCATTTCCGGCAAATGACTTTTGGGTGCGGAATTGAATTTCCCAACTGTCGAAGCGCATGGCGACATGTAACAAAACGCCCGATTTCCTCCATTGGTGGTATTCAAATCTATCGTACAGCACTACGTTTTGGTACAATCCTGCGCCGATCGAAAACCGTTCGGAAATTTGCCATTCCGGGATAACATTTGCCCCTAGCAAATGATAAGAAGTTTTGTTAAATCCGAATAAGCCGCTGGTTAAATTCACCTCCACCCTTGTGGCAAAATGGGTAGAAAAACGTTTGCGCGCAAAACAGCCGATTTGCAATTCGGCAGGCGCCGATCCCTGACTGACATTTGCAAAAAGGCCGTCATGGGATTGTTCCAGGTTGTTTTGAAAGTACAGGCGGTTGCCGAATTCAACCTGACTAAAAATAGAATACGCATTAAAAAACAGAAAAATAGTGCTTAAAAGCAGCAAAATGCCGGGTCGTTTCATTGGGTGGGGTGTTGATATTTAAAAAATGGGGTTTCACAGGCCGTTTATTACATGCTGTGTATTCAAAAGTTCATGTCAGCAAAAGTTTGCATGTGAACGGTTTTTTTTGTTTTTTTTTCGAGGAATGTTAAAGATCATTCGACGTATTCAAAAATGTACCGGTTATTTTATCTACCGGAGATGCCGGGCGTAGCATCCAGCAACTAAAGCAGCCGGTACACAGCCACATACACGCTCCCCGCCGCCAGCATCACCAGCGTAAAATCATCCCCATGATATACGCCGTACCCACGCCGGGGCCTTGGTTGCTGTACGCATTCAGGCCCTTGTTCAGCACATTACGCCCCGCCATTAGTCCGTGCATTATAAAAATGACGAGATTGGTACATGCTTTGTATGTTCATGACTAGATTTGTAGCCCGGAAATGGGTGTAAATTGATAAACAGCATGGCAAAAGACCATTCCATTCGAATCTTTGTAGTAGAGGACGATCCTGTCTATCAGAGGTTGGTTAAATATATGGTCGAGATGGACTCGGATCATGAGGTGCATCTATTTGCCACAGGTAAAGATTGTTTGTCCAACCTGGGCTTAAAACCCGATATTGTATCGCTCGATTACTCGTTGCCGGATATGACGGGCGAGGAAGTGTTGCATCAAATCAAGGCTTTTGATCAGGATATCGGGGTAGTTATTTTGTCGGGCCAACAAGACATTGGCACGGCTGTAAATTTGCTGCGGGAAGGCGCGTTCGATTACATCATCAAAGATGCGGAAACAAAAGAGCGTTTTCAGCATACGCTGCTCCACATAAAAAACCAGATCAAACTGAAGCGGGAAGTGGCTATGCTCAAGGCCGAACTGGTTGAAAAATATGATTTCAGCAAACATTTCATCGGACAGAGTCAACCCATGCTGGAGGTATACCACCTGATCGAAAAAGCCGTCAAATCCAATATCAATGTATCCATTCAGGGCGAATCCGGTACGGGCAAGGAAGTAGTTGCCAAATGCATTCACCACAATTCATTTCGGCGCAAAGGCCCTTTCGTAGCGCTCAACATGAACGCTATTCCAAAAGAACTACTCGAAAGTGAATTATTCGGGTACGAAAAAGGCGCTTTTACCGGCGCCCTGGCCCGAAAAAAAGGGCAATTTGAACTGTCGAATGGCGGCACCTTGTTTCTCGATGAAATTGCAGACCTCGATATCAGCATGCAGGCCAAATTGCTGCGCGCGCTCCAGGAACGGGAATTCATCCGGGTAGGCGGATCGAGCCCCATTCCTTTTGATGCCCGCATTATTGTGGCTACCCACAAAAACCTTGCGGAAGAGGTTCAAAACGGCCGTTTCCGCGAAGACCTCTACTACCGGCTGCTGGGCCTGAATATCAAACTCCCGCCCTTGCATCAACGCGGCAACGATATCATTCTGTTGGCCAAAAGTTTTCTGGCCAACCATGCCAAACAGCAAGGCGTAAAACCCTTGGAACTCTCCAAAGACGCCAAAAACAAACTATTGTCTTATTCCTTTCCCGGCAATGTCCGGGAATTGATGGCCATCGTGGAACTCGCTGCTGTCATGGCGGAAGGCAAATATGTGGAAGCGGAAGACATCCAGTTCAGCAGCCTTGCCAAGGAACCGGAATTTTTCAACCAGTCGCGCACACTGGAAGAGTACAAAGATGAAATTATCCGGTTTTACCTCAAAAAATACCATGATAACGTACAATTAGTGGCCGACAAACTGAATATTGGCAAATCCACCATTTATCGCTTGCTGCAACTCAAAAAGTGAGCAATGAGGCAAGATTTCATACCATTCTAACCCGACCTTCATTGCCGCTATGCTCCTCGTTTCTAATTCCATTCCGCACATCCTTCAATATATAGAATCCCTGCACCCGGCGGAAGACGACGTGCTGCTCCTGCTTTTTGCCGAACAATCCACCCCGGATATCCCGCTGCTGATCGAAGCGTTGAACGCCGGGAACATCTCTTTTTTCGGCGGTGTCTTCCCGGGCCTTCTATATGGAAATCAGCACATTACATCGGGGTGTATCATCAAAAAGTTCAAAGCCGTGATGGCGCCTTTTTGCGTTTCGGGTATCGCTTCCGCCCAATTTTTCAATTTTCCAGACCTAGAATCGACCGCGCATATCGAACACGGAACGGCCATTGTATTACTGGATGGATTGAGTACCAATCTCTACGGTTTCCTGGAAAAACTAAACGATTTACTGGGAGAGCAGTGCCATTTCATCGGCGGAGGCGCCGGTTCTATCAGTCTCGTTCAGCAACCCTGCATTTTTAGCCGGGAAGGCTTCAAAAAAGACGCCGCCGTTGTTTGTGTGATCGACCAGGACATCCGCCTCGGGGTGCGTCATGGCTGGGAGCAACTGGCAGGCCCGCTGGTGGCAACACAAACGGATATGAATACCATCATCCAGTTGAACTGGAAAAAAGCCATCGATGTGTACAATGACATTGTGGAAAAAGATAGCGGCATCAGGCTGAATAAAGACAATTTTGCAGGGATCGCACAGGGCTACCCCTTCGGTATCCTGCGCGAAAAAGAAGACGATATTGTGCGCGATCCACTGGCTATCGGTGAAGACGGATCTATTGTGTGTATCGGAGAAGTACCGCCCAATACGGTACTGCACGTGCTGAAAGGGCAATCCGAAACTTTGCTCCAGGCCGCACGTAAAGCGATCGGCGACTGCTCCGCAAATACCAGTCTGCCGATCGAAGCGGAAGGCACTTTCATTGTGGATTGCATCACACGGACGTTATTCCTCCACGAACAGTTCGCCGAAGAAATGAACATCATCCGGGAAAGTCTCGCTATAACAAGCCCAGAACAGGAGCCGTTCGGTGTGCTCAGCCTGGGCGAGATATCTTCCTATGGCGAAGGGCTACTGGAACTGTTCAACAAAACCATCGTAATCGGTACATTTCATTGATTATCAACGATTATGCCAGACAAGATCAAGATCATTCGGGACATTTCCCTGCTCTACGAGTTAGCGCTTTCCGTAGGCACCTCGCTCGATCCGCAGGAAAATTGCCACAGTTTCCTGCGGACATTGATCAGTCGCAAAGGCCTGAATTTTGGTTCCGTCTGGCTCCGGCAACCGGAACCGGACGGGAAGGCGCTGTTCAACCTGTTTTACACACACCCGCATTTCCGGGGACAGGCAAAGCAGGTACCTTGCAGCCACTATATTTTACAGGAATTATCATCCAAACCATATATCAGCATCTCCAGTCAGCACCCACAGTTTGAAGATCTGTTGCATGAAAAAAAAGTAGGGAAAGGTTCTTATGCCGTCTTCAGCCTCGGAGATGTCGGCTTTTTAAAACTGTTTGCCTCCAACCGGCCAGAAGGATTTTCTGAATTGGAAATGTCCCAGTTGAAACAAGTCGTAGATAAACTCAAAATTTCCCTCGAAGGCAGTTTCGCCCATATTCAACTCAGGGAAGAAACGGAGCACCGGTTGGGGGCACAAAAAGCCCTCGAAGAAAGCGAAAGCAAGTTGCGGCGTATTATCGACTCCTCGCTCGATGCCGTCCTTTCCTCCAATGACGAAGGTATTGCCGTGGAATGGAATGCACAGGCGGAGAAGATGTTGGGATATACCCGCGAGGAAGTGCTGGGCCGGCCTTTGAAGGAATTGTTCATACCAACAAGGCACTGGCACCTCTTCCAGGCTGCCATAGATGACTACCATCGAACGACGGATGAAAGGCTCGTAAACAAGCGTTACGAGATCAAATGTGTCAGAAAAAATGGCGACGAATTCCTGGCTGAACTCAGCGTAAGCTCCGATATCAACAATAAAAACACTTTGTTTGTCGGTTTCGTGCGGGATATCACGGAACAAAAAAGGGTAAAACGGCAAATCGAGCAGGCGCGAAACCGGATGGAAACGCTGATTGCCAATTTGCAAATGGGGATATTGCTCGAAGATAGCAGCCGGAAGATCGCCCTCGTAAACCGATCCTTTTGCAATATTTTTGGCATCCCGGTCGAACCGGACATGTTAATTGGTCAGGACTGCTCACAAGCAGCCGAACAATCCAAACACCTGTTCGAGGATCCTGAAGCATTCGTAAGCAACATCGACCTTGTCCTGAAAAACAAGGTGATGGTTGAAAACGAGGTGTTTAAAATGGCCAACGGGCGGGTGCTCGAACGCAATTTTATCCCTTTGTTTTCCGGCGATCAATACGAAGGGCACCTGTGGCAATACCTGGATATCACGGAACGCCAAAACGCACAGCAAGCCATCCGGGAGAGTGAAAAAAAATACCGGGAGGTGCTGGAAAATATGGAGTTAGGGCTCCTGGAGGTCGACACAGAAGATACGATCCTGCATGCAAACAACGCTTTTTGCCAAATGTCGGGATACAGCCAGGAAGAATTGATCGGCTATAATGCCGGGAAGAAATTCCTGCCCGAAACGGCCAGGAGTGGTGTGCAGGAACGCCTCGATGAACGAAAAGCGGGCCAGTCCAGCGTCTATGAATTGCAAATGCAGCGGAAAGACGGGACCATCATCTGGGGGCTTATCAGCGGCGCACCGGTCAAAAATTCACAGGGACAGGTGATCGGATCCATCGGTATCCAATTCGACCTGACCGAGCGGAAAAAACTGGAACACGAACTGGCGGAGGCCAAACTTGCCGCCGACCGGGCCAGGCTGGCCGAACGCCTCTTCCTGACACACATGAGCCATGAGATTCGCACCCCTATCAATGCCGTCATAGGTATGACGCACCTGCTGTACGATACCCACCCTGACGCAACGCAAAAAGAATTTCTCAACAGCCTGCGCTTCTCCGCCGATAGCCTGCTGGGGATTATCGACAACATCCTCGACCTTTCAAAGATCGACGCCGGCGAAATAGAATTTGAGCACAAACCTTTCGACCTGGATTACCTGATCACTTCCCTGTTGCAGACTTTCCATTTCAAAACACAGGAGAAAGAGGTACAGATAAGCAAATTCATGGACCCGGCGATTACAAATATTGTCATTGGAGATCCGACCCGAACCAATCAGATTTTGACCAACCTGCTGGGAAATGCGCTCAAATTCACGGAAAAAGGCCTGGTCAGCCTCAGCACTACATTGCTGCAAAAATCAGGAGGGAATTACCTCATCGAATTCAGGGTGCATGATACCGGCATCGGGATTCCGCAAGACAAACTGGAAACGATTTTTGAATATTTTAAACAGGCCGACGTCAAAATCAATCGAAAATTCGGAGGCACAGGGTTGGGGCTTACGATTGTGAAACAACTCGTTGAAATGCAGGGCGGTTCCATCCGGGTAGAAAGCCAACTGGGGGTAGGCTCGGATTTTATTTTCACCCTCCGTTTTGGCGACTCCGGCATAGCCATGTCTGATCAGGAACGGCTGCCTGAAATGGACAACCAAGCCAGCAACCGATTCGTCAGGGGATTGCATTTCCTGATTGTCGAAGATAACCTCGTGAATCAGAAATTGATTTGCAAAACCATTCAAAGCTGGGAATCTACTTATAAACTTGCCGGCAACGGCCTGGAAGCATTGGAAAAAACGGCTTTGGAACATTTTGATTTTATCCTGATGGATATCCACATGCCCGAACTGGATGGTTTCGAAACAACGCTCGCTATCCGAAAAGATGAGAAGAACCCCAACAGGAATGTGCCGATTATCGCACTCACAGCTGCTGCGTTGTCTGATGATAAAAGAAGAGCCCAGGAAGTAGGTATGAATGGATTTCTCACTAAGCCGATTGCGCCAAAGGTGCTTCGGGATCACATCGTGCGATCTATCCAGTCATCCGACCCGCATCGCAAGATCGAAATCTCCAACGCCGAAAAACAGATCGATATGCACTACCTGCTGGATCTGAGCAATGGAGATATGGATTTTGTGGTAGAGGTAATGGATACTTTTCTTGCTCAAACCCCGATTTCACTTAAAAATTTATCCCTGTCGGTCCAGCAAAAAGACTGGGAACAAGTCTCCAAAATCGTCCATAAATTAAAGCCAAATTTTGCGGTGCTGGGCTTGAAAGACCTGCATAAACAGACCCTGGACATCGAATCGGTGTCCAAAAACATCCCGTTCGACCCCGATCAAATGACCCGTCTGACAGAAGCATTTATCTCTGATGCGCTGGCAGTCATGCCGTTTTTGGTAAAACAAAAAAAGACAGCCTCCCTGCATCAGAAAAATATGTCTCCCAAAAAAAGACGAGAATTCCCAAAATGAAACATATTGTATAAATAACTACTTTATTAATTCCTGAAAAAGAACCATCAAGAAATTGGCACGTTATTTACATTATTGCCTTTAAGTGTAGATATCTGAACCTATACTACATCTATTAGTGCTTACTTTATCATCTGCTTCGTATCAGGCCACATTCGTTAATATGCGTATTTACCAATCTGGCCACAAGAATTTTTCCCTAAAATTTAAATGGATGCTAATGTAAAAAGTACATAGGCTTTCCCATTTAGTTTGTCCCCCTAATCCCCGTCTTTTTCCTTAAGTGTTTTGACACGCCTTATTTACCAATAAAGGGTCACTTGACAAAAGTGACCCTTTTATTTTTTTACCGGCGGGCATAATACATTCCCACGTTTTTCATCCGGTAAAAATTGGTGTCGCTCACCCAGGGGTATTTGCGCCTGGTGAGCAGGTGTAATTTGGACTCTTCTATTTCCCCTTCGTATTCCTGCTGGCACAGGTCGTACACAAAGGAGCGCACCTCGCGGGCCAGCCGGTCCAGTTCATCTGCTTTTTCCTGCGTCAGGTCCGGGTGGCGCTGCATCATCCGTTCCTGGGTAGGCTGGTTGAACATTTCGCCCCATTCCAGGCAAAGGTCCAGCGCCTGGTTGGGCAGGTCGGTATTTTCATCCCGTTGTGGCGCGGCAAATGCCTCCACTACCTTATCGACCAAAGGCTGCCATCTTTGTTCGGGCGCCTTGGGTATTTTATCGTGTTCCACATAAAATGGAAAGAATTTGATCAAGGTGATGGCGTGAAACCAGCCGTCGGGGAAACAGATCCGCAATTCGTAAAACCCGGGATTCAGGTCCGAAACGTCCCAGCTCAGTTGTGT
>JADLCC010000083.1 GCA_020847425.1 Saprospiraceae bacterium | reverse complement strand
TCTCACTTCTCACGTCTAGAAAAAATGCAGTCTCTCTGGCACCTCGAAAATATCGACGTTACCCACCTGCTTTGTCCGCTCAAACTGGGCGATGAAGCCCTGATGGCCAAGCATTTGCACAAAACCTTCAAAAAAGGGGATCCCGTGTATGTGCCCAGTGAGCTGTCCGACCGCATTTTTTTCATCGATGAGGGCCGCATCAAAATATCGGTGATGAATGAAGAGGGCAAAGAAATAACCAAAGCCATCCTCGGCAGGGGTGAGGTGTTCGGCGAACTGGCTCTGCTCGGCGAGCAGAAACGCCACGATTTTGCTACCGCGCTGGAAGACACGACGGTTTGTATCGTCTCGCTCGATGAACTGCGCGGACTGATGCGCGAACGCAACGAACTGCACCTGTTTTTTATGAAAATGTTCGGCACCCGCCAACTGGAAATGGAACGCCGCCTCGAATCCCTCATTTTTCGCGACAGCCGCAGCCGTATCGTGGAATTTTTGCTGGGCCTCGTGAAAGGCAAAGGTCAGCGGGTAGGCTACGAATGGGTGGTGCGCCAGTTTCTGACCCACCAGGAAATCGCCAACCTGACCGCCACCAGCCGACAAACGGTGACCACCACGCTGAATGACCTGCGGTATAAAAAGTTGCTCACGTTCAACCGGTCGAGGCTGCTGGTAAGGGATTTGGAGAAACTGGAGTTGGAACTCAGAAATGGCTAACCATGAAAGACAACTTTTCCACCCAATCCACCGGCTATGCCCGTTTCCGGCCCGGTTACCCGCCGGCGTTGCTGGAGGAAATCTGTCAATTATGCAGCACCCACGACTGCGCCTGGGATTGCGCCACCGGCAACGGCCAGATCGCCGCCGTTTTGTCCGAATATTTCCGACAGGTGGAAGCCACGGATATCAGTGAAAACCAGTTGAACAATGCGATACAAAAGTCCAATATCCATTACCAGGTAGCGGCGGCCGAGACGGCGTTGTTTCCACCGGCCAGTTTCGACCTGATTACGGTCGGCCAGGCCGCTCACTGGTTCGATTTTGAAAAATTTTACACGGAAGTGCGGCGCGTTTTAAAACCCGGCGGCATCCTCGCGCTGATCGGGTACAATGTGTTGAAAATAGATGCCGATACCGATGCTGTAGTGCAGCATTTGTACAGCGATGTACTGGGAAAATACTGGGATGCCGAGCGCCACCTCGTCGAACAGGCTTACGCAACAATCCCGTTTCCTTTTCCGGAAATCGAGTTTCAGGAAATGGAGATGCAGTATGCCTGGACTTTCGAACAATTACTGGGTTACCTGGGTACCTGGTCGGCTGTACAGCATTTCAACCGCGAACGGGGATTTTCGCCAATAACGGAACAGTTTGTCGCCGATTTGAGGGCTACCTGGCCGGAACATGTGGTAAAAACGGTGCGGTTTCCGATTTTTGGGCGTATTGGAAGGGATGTTTAGGTACCTGTAATCCGGCAGTCTAGCGTTTGAAAACTTAGTCAAAGAGTGCCTAATAATGTTTGGGGCGGGTACAAATTTGACAACTTTTTAAAAAGTTGTCAAATTTTCACATTGCGTTTGGAGACAATAATTTGGCACGAAATAACGAGTTCCTTCGCCAAAATTTTTGACACAATCCCTAAATTAGTGTTGCACACTAAATTTCCGCAGCACCTGTTCTTCGCCCATTTGCAGGTGCATCCAGTACATGCCTTCCGGCCAGTCCTGCACGGATAGCACGGCTGTATGCATACCTGCCGCCGTTTTTTCCGGATCGAAGGTGTACACGCATTGTCCCAATGTATTGTACACAAAGCCGTGAACCTGGACCGGCGCCACTATTTCCCATTCCACAAACAATTGATGTTCAGCCGGATTGGGGTACAACTTGAGGTAACCAGCCTGGTCGACTGTTGAAACTGCGGAGGTAGCCTGTGCACCAAAGCCCCTGTCTTCATACGCGCCGAATTCGCCGCCCGACATCACCGGAATCACCGGGTTGTCGATGTTGTACAGTTTGTAATAGCCGTTTCCAAAATTGCAGCACATTCCGTCGCCATAGGCATCGACGAAGTGCAGCGAATAACAGCCCGGCGCCGGCAGACTCAGGGTGTCTTTGATCAGTGCGTTGTTGGGGTAAGTCCCGACGCCGGGCGTCAGGTCAAACACGATATTTCCGCCATTGGGGCCCACATTTTCATTGCCGCCGTGGTCCAGCACGTTCCCCAGTTCATCGCGGAGTTCCCAATAGGTTTCGATGGCGTAGTCATCCGTTCTGATTTTTAGAATGACTTCCTGGCTGTTGAATTCCGATGCGATGGAAAAATTGTCCAGTTGTACATTATTGGAAAAATCGTCGTCGCCGCCGTTATTGACCGAACTGACGATGGTTTTGAGCATGCCTGCGCTGCTGACGGGCCAGTTGTCGAGTGTGATCGGCGCTTCGCCGTACACGGGTAAATTACCGTACCATTCGAGGGTTTGCACCGTGTTGTTATCCCATTGTAATGCTATGGTGGCGGATTGCAGGGGCTCGGAACCCAGGTTGACCAGGTTGAAAGTGGGCGCCAAAGGGATCGTTCCACAAATTTCACGGAGCGCCGAACCGGGTGTGTATTGAAAAATACCGGCATTGTTCGAGCCAAAAGCGACCGGGCATTTTTGCGCTTCCTCCCAAAGGGCATCCGGTCCTATCGGGTTTACCTCATACACCTTTTTGTTCGGGCAAATCACCATAACCGTTGGGAAATAAGTGATTTGAAAAGAATCGGCAATCGCAGCGTTGTCAAAAACAGGATAGGTAATACCCTCCACGTAACTGCCTGGGGAATAACCGTTGCAGCCGGGGAGGCCGTTCAAACAATCTACATTGGTATCCGGGTCGCCCTCGACATACAACACCTGGAGGCGGTTGTCGCCTGCGGGGCCGTGTTCGGCATACAATTCCTGCATAGCGCCGCTGTTGTGGTAAGCCCAGCAAGGAGGGCACCAGGTCGCGCTGATTTCAATTACAACAATTTTATCGGCGGCCAGAAGATCATACAAATGCCAGCTCTGGCCGTTGATGTCGGTCGCTGTAAAATCCGGCGCCACTGCACCTGAAGGTAATTGTGCGGACATACGCAACACAAAAACCAGCCAAAGGGCCAACACCGAGTACTTTTTCATGGTTATATTTGCTAAAATTATCCAATTGGGCTAAGCCCCTACAAAAATAGATAGGGGATTTGGGCTTCTCGCTTATCTTTGTTTAAAATTACTCAACCTGCTATTCACAGACAAATTCATGATGAAAAATCTGTTTACACTTCTTGCCGTCCTTTGCTGTTCAACATTGTTTGCGCAAAACACGTATTCCATCGCCCCGCTTTTTCCACAGGAGACCTACGGGCCTGATGCGGATGATCTGAAGGCCGAAAATACGATTGTCAATTTAAGCCCGGATGTTAAAAGTATTCGTTGGGAACGCACGGTCATCACACTGACACCTGATTGTGAAACGCAGGTTTGCGACCTCGAATATTGCTATTCACCTGCTGTTTCGACCAAAACCTTTGAATTGGGCCCTAATGAAGCCGGCCCGCTCAGTGTGCACCTGCTGCTTCCTGATGTTATTTCAGCAACAGCGGTCGTCCGCCTCAAGTTTTATGATATCAACAACCCGGCCGACTCAATTATTTCTGTGTACACGATTTCAACACTCGTAACCGGAACGGAAGAAGAAGCCGCCGCTGCCCGCATCAACCTGTTCCCCAACCCGACAGTGGAATCCTTCACGCTTGAAAACGCTGAAATGATATCCGCGATCCGCATTTTCAGCCTCGACGGCCGCCAGGTAAGCCGCATGGAAGCGGAGCCCAGCCAGGCATATTCACTGGCCAATCAGCCAGCCGGAACGTATGTCGTCGTGATGGAGAACAAACAGGGGAATTATGTAAAAGCAATAGAAGTACGCAAACAATAACGCATACAGGGTTGTATCAATCGGTACAATCAATCTGGGATTGTTTCAATGGCCCGGCGGGCAGGTATCTTTATCGACGAATGCATACCTGCACGCCGGGCCATTGACATTACCCCAAAAGTTCAAAAAAACGCTCCCCCCAAGGGTCAATGCCATCAACTTAAGGCCTCGGAGAGGCCAAACGTTTGTAGAATTGATTGGTCAATTCAAAATAGTGGCCTCGGAGAGGCCTAACGTTTATAGGTTTTTGGTAACGATAAAGCCCATCATAATTCAACAAATGTTAGGCCTCTCCGAGGCCCGACGTGTTTATCTTTGGCAGTTCTACAAACGTTGGGCCTCTCTGAGGCCCTAGGTTGATGGCTATGCCCCAAGGACTTGTGGCCCTGCTATCAACCAGATACCAATTGTCACTTTGCCCGCACCCGGTTATTTTTCGCATTGTGCTCCAGTTCCACCAGCCCCAACTCCTCCAACAAGGGCGGCACATACATGCCGAAACGCCCGCGGAAGCCTTTTTTCAGACCATACCAGCCACCGACCGGATTTTTCAGCGAACGCCCCCAGGCTTCTACGGTGCCCAGTTTGGGTTCTTTGCCTTCGTCGGCAGCGCCGAGGTCCATCCAGTCGCCATGTTCCTCCAGCATATCGCACAGGTCTTCGATGCAGCGCAGGTCGTAGTGCAGCGTTGTCGTACCAACCTTACAAACCAGAATGCCTTTTTCTTCATCCCGGTACATCGTGTACTCGGAGGTGCCGGGCGCCGTTTTCAGTTCCCAGGGATTTTCCTTTGTTCCTTTTTCCATTGTTGGTTATTAGTTATTGGTTATTAGTTATCTGTTTGGTAATGAGGCATTTGTAATAAATCGGGCATCTCTGGTGGGAATGGCCTTGCTTATGCTGCTAAGGCCAATTTTATTCATCATTCATCATTCATCATTCATCATTCATCATTCATCATTCATCATTCATCATTCATCATTCATCATTCTTTCCCAATCTTCTCCGCTTCCTGCTTCAAATCCGCAGCAAAACGATCGAACGAGGCATCGAACGGCGGAATGTATTTCGCGTACATCGGAAACATCAGTCCGCCGATTTTTTCCACCATAGAAAACGCGACCGTTCCGTCGCCATTTGGGGTCAGGGTGTAGCTGCGGTTGCCTTTGCTGTCGCCCCAGACCAGGTGTTTTTCGGGTTCAAATGTTTTTACTTTCAGTTTAAACGTGCGTTTCGGGTCGAGCGTCGATTTCAAGCGGATTTTTTCACCCGGCTCGATGTCGCCTTCTATGGAAACGACCGTCGAGTTCCAGCGCTTGTAATCGGCGGCATTGGTCAGCAAGGCCCAGATCACGGCTGGATCGGCTTTGATGACGGTGCTGACGGAAGTTGTTCGGCTGAATGTTTTGCGGACAGTGGCAGCCGGGGCGTTTTGTGCGGAAACAAATGTAGGAATTGTCATGGCGAAGAGCATTAAAAGTTTTGTCATGGTGTTGAAATATGGTTGTTTAATGCTTTGACGGTGGAGCGGGAGGAAATGATAGGGTAAATAAGATTATTTTTACAAATACCCCTCCATCACTTTCCGATTGTGCTCCAAATGATGCAACTGCAACTCCGCAGCACCCGATTCAAACGGATCGATGCCTTGTAACACCTGCATGCGTAAGTCGAACAAATGCTCTTTGTCTCCACTTTCGGCGGCGCGGGCCATATCGATTTTCGCCAGTTCCTCCTGGGCGTTTTGTTTGGGGTTAAAAATACCGTTCAGTTCGGTGCACTGGTGGCATATGCCCTCCTTGTTGATGAGTGCGCAACGGCGGTCGAATACCTCGATCATTTTGCTGCGCGCGGTATGCAGGTAGTACTTCGCCATGGCTTCGGAGAGGTCCATGATCACGGCGATTTCTTTGACCTTGAATTCATATACTTCCTTGAGTAGCAAGGCAATCTGTTGTTCGAGCGGCAGCGATTTGGCGATACAGGTAAAACAAAACGCAATGTGTTCCTTGATCTCGAAATTACCCTGCGGCGAAGTCATACGGATATTCATGGCCTCTTCAAAAAAAGCGCGATTGCCCAGGGCGGCTTGTCTGCAAATGTCGGTGCAATCTTCCGTCCAGCGTTTTTTGAGGCGCAAGTGGTCTTTGGCGAGGTTGGAAGCGATGGCGAACAGCCAGGTTTTGAGGCTAGCATTGCCTTGAAAAGAGTCCAGGTTCCGTTCGGCTTTTAGCCAGGTTTCCTGTACAATATCCTCGGTATCCGCAACACTGGCGGTGATGCGCAGGATATACGAACGCAATTGGGGCCGGATGCGCTCGAATTCGGTGGTAAAATTTTCCATATCAGGTTCATGGTGGATTGGTTTGTCTCATTTTTAGCGCCATGCAAAACAAATAAAATGCAGTCATTTGTCGGCATTAAATTTTAGTAAACGAACCAAATTACGATGGATCAGCCCGAACGGCACCTCGAACTACTTGCACTCATGGCGCGCGGCAGCGAAGCGGCCCTGGCGGAGTTGTATGCCGTTTTCAAAAACAGGGTGTACAATACGGCGCTCAGTTTTTTGCAGGACACTGCGGAGGCGGAAGAGGTCACGCAGGATGTTTTTGTCAAAATTTACCATGCAGCCGCCCGTTTTGAGGGTAAATCTTCCGTGAGCACTTGGGTTTATCGTATAACTGTGAACCAATCACTCAGTCGGCTGAGTTACCGCAACCGGCAAAAACGTTTCGGCTGGATCGTCCGTTTTGCACAGGAAGAACACCCGCAACAACCGAATATCGACATTCCGCATTTCGACCATCCGGGTGTACTGCTGGAACAAAAAGAAAACGCCCGGATGTTGTTCAAAGCCATTGAATCGCTGCCGGAACAACAAAAAACAGCCTTCATCCTGAGTTTTATCGAAGAACTGCCGCGACAGGAAGTAGCCACGGTGATGGATCTTTCGCTGAAAGCCGTGGAGTCGCTGCTGCAACGCGCTAAAGTTAATTTGCGGAAAAAACTGGATGAATTTTACCCTGACCGAAGGATTTGAACAAAAACAAAGTCTTATCGTGAGTGGTGAATCGTGAGTCGTGAGTGGCATTTCTGTACAAGAATGCACGAACTTTTCTTACGCACGATTCACAACTCACGATTCACGACTCACGACTCACGATATGGATGAATTTCTAAACAGTATGCAAGGTGCGCAGCGGGCCGAACCGGATCCGAAACTGTATGAGCGTATCCGCGCAAAAATAGCCGTGCCGATGCAGGTCGTGCGCCGCCCGTATCTGGCAGCGGCAGCCGCGTGCCTGGTTTTGCTGATCACGGCCAATGTCTGGGTATTGAACCGACAGCAGGCACAGCCGGCTGCTACCTCTGTGTACCAGATAGATGAGGCCAATTTCAATTTTTATGAATAAGAAAATATGAAAAAAGAAACATTGCTCACCATTACAGTGCTTGCGTTGCTGTTGCTGAATTTCGGCACTTTGGGTTATTTGTTTTTTCAACGGCCGCCCCATGAGCGTCCGGGCAGGCCGGGCAAACTTGACCGCGAAATTGTGGAAACTTTGCAATTGAACGCGGCGCAGCAACAACAGTTTGAACAACTCAAAACGGCGCACCACGAACAGATGCTGAGCAGCGACCAGGCATACCGCTTGGCATTGGACAACTATTTTGCGTTGCTAAAAAACGACAGTTTCGTGCCTGCGCAACGCGATTCGCTGCAAGGCGTTTTATCCCGGATCCAACAAGAGCGGGTAACGGTTACTTTCCAGCATTTTTCTGAACTGAAAGCGCTTTGCTCGGCAGAACAGCGGCAACATTTTGCGGAACTGTTGCCGGCTTTGATGCAGGTGATGCTGCCGAACAGGGACCGACAAGGGCCGCCCAGAAACAAGCGTTGAACATGAAAAGGATATGGTGGCCCGGGTTGGCTATTCTGCTCTGCTTCGGATTTTCAGCGCAGCCGGAAAAGGGCTTCGGGACGCTGCTGCTTACCATAAACCCGCAGTTTTCCGGACAGCCGCTGGTGCTCGGCGAACAATTATATTACACTTCCCGCAGCGACAGCCTTTACGTGGATGTATGCCGGTTTTACCTTTCTTCGGTACAATTACTGGGGAAATCCGTTGATTATCAGGAAGATAATACCTGCCACCTGGTAGATGCCGAAGACCGTAGCACCCAAACCATTGTACTGAAAAACGTATCCGCAGGCCGTTACGAATCGCTTGTTTTTTATATTGGCACCGACAGCCTGGCGAATGTTTCCGGCGCTATGGGCGGCGACCTGGACCCAACTTTCGGCATGTACTGGGCCTGGAACAGCGGCTACATCAACGTCAAAATAGAAGGCCGTAGCAATGCCTGCAATACGCTCCACCACGCTTTTACTTTTCACATCGGCGGATACATGCCGCCGCATCAGACCCTGAGGCGGGTGGAATTGCCTTTAAATAAGTTGAAAATTCGGGCTGGCGAGACGACTTCGGTCCGGGTTAATGCCGACCTGGAGCAATTTTTTAGTTCTATTGAACTGAAAAACCGGAACCAGTTGATGATTCCGGGAAAAGAGGCTGCCCGGCTGGCGGATGGTTTTACAGAAGTATTTGGGTGGTAGTGGTTTTGTCGGCTCTGAAGTGCTATATAATTTAAAAATTATACCCCACATTTGCATAAGCATAAACGCTAATAGCAAATGAGACAATTTTTACTGGGGGCTTTCGCGTCCCTTTTCCTAAGCCTTCCGCTCGTTGCACAGCGAGAAGATCTCACCCAAGATCAAAAATTTTTTGACCAGCAGAAAACATTGTATCAACAATGGCTGGACCATAGCGGTTTGGGGAAAACGCTGCACGTCAGGACTTTAGAAGTGGAGTCTCAGCAGGTAGCGCTTTACCTCGCTTTCCCTTTTGAAAACGCCGATTCCGTGCAGGCAGCCTGGGTTCAGTTGAAAAAGGATTACAAAGTGCTCAATACCGGTTTAACACTTGAACAGGCGCTTTTTTACAAAATGCAGCACCTGATGGAACTGCGGGAAAGCGTGGCCAACATACAATTGTACGATACCTATGACACGCGCAAAGAACCCTGCTTTTACCGCGGGATATATGTCAAAGATGACACATTCCGGGTAGATTCGAGCGGATGCAAATCAAAAGTGGTGGATATTTATATGTCGCCAAGCGACCTGAAATCTGCCAGGAAGCCCAGCAACGGCGCTTTTCAAAAGCAATACACTCAGCAGTATGTCTTCGACAAAATACACCAGTTCGCCAAACAGCGGTATGAACGCAATACCTGTACGGGGCGCAACCCGAAAGTCAGCGCGCCGCACATCGACGGCAATATCATGCGCTTTGAGGTAACGGATTTGTGCAAAGAAGTGCTGAAGGACACCAAAAACAACGACTTCTGCGAGTTCCTGAACAAATACGTTAAACCCTGCAACTGGATACAGCGGGAAAAACTGACGTTCACTTTTATTTACCAGCCCAAAGACAATGCCTTCCAACTCAAATGTGAACTGGAAGGGAAAGTCGGCTCGGGCTACTACGATCAGGTCGGTCGCGGCGGCTACCTGGACATGGAAATCGACTTCGACGGCTACCTGACGGACTACGCCAACAAACTTCAGTACGAACTCAAAGAAATTCTACGGTGAAAAAATCTGACCTGCTGTCCCTGATCGCATCCGACGACATGCGCCCTGCCCTAGAAGTAGCCCAGGAAAGTGCCACATTGATGAAAAAGCCTGACTTACAGCACGATATGGTGCTGCTGCGCTCGCAATGGGAAAACCTTGAAAAAGAAGAACAATCAGGCACGATTGCCTGGGACGTGCTGCTGCAAAACCGCAATAAAGTGAAACGCTCGCTGCTCGGCCTGCTAGACAGCCTGCCGGAGCAATTGCCGGTCACCCGCGACGTAGCGGGCCATGCCCGGCCGCTCACCGCCAAACCCGGCGTGACGGAAACCCGTTTCAAAAGACAGGTGTTCTTTTTTATGCTGGCCGCCAAATGCTGGATCATTTTCTGGATTCTGTTCCACAAAAGTGTCGGCGGATTTACCAGCGGCGAGGCTATGGCGACCATATCGCTGCTGTTGCCTGCTTTTACAGCGTACACCACCGTAATGCTCAGTGATTTTATCAAAAACCGCAACAAACCTGCGCTGCCGGCAGCCTTCGCGCCACGTGTGAGCAGTACGCTGGCGTGGATTACCTGGATCGTTTTTCCGGTTTACGTACTGGTTCTGCACTTTATCATCGGTGAAAAAGCCGCCGGTACACTGGCCGACGATCCGCAGACCAATTATGAAAGTATGACCGGCTGGCTGGCCGTGGCGGAAAGTGCGTTCGGGATATATGTGGGGCAGATAATTCATGCGGTGTTTAAGGGACAGGAAGGATAAAACGATTAAGTAGTTAACGGTTATTAGTTATCAGTTATCCGGCTTGATACTCAAGCATTTGTGATAAAAATAACCCAAACTAATTTTAATCGGGTACTTACCAATAATTAACGCGACAGGTGTTAACATCGGGCCAGGTTCGTGCAATTGTATTGCTTATAAGCCGAGCGTTAACTGCAATACAATTGACGCAAAATTTAAATACCCATGAAAAAATCAACCTTCCATTTTATTTCTTTTTGGAGCCTTCTGGCATTTTTTCCTTTAATGCTCTATGCTTCCGGCCCCTCCGCGCCCTACTCCGGCGGCCGTACCGAAGCCTTCACAGCCGTCTGCTTCAGCCCGGATATGAAGTCCTTCGCAGCCGGCACTGCCGATGGGAAAGTGTTGCAATGGAGCCTGGAAACTGGCATGATGTGGCTTTTGAAAGAAGAAAACCCGATTAACGGCGATGTGCTGCAAATGGCATTTTCCAATGATGGCAGCCGGCTTTGGTGGTTGCGCGGCGGGAAATTGTACCGCAGCAGTTACCCTGCATTGGACCAGACCGAAACGATGGAAACCGGCGTATCGACCTTCGCTTTTTCCCATACCGGCAAGTACCTGGCGATCGGCAAACAGGACGGGAAGATCATCATACTGGCCCCGGATCAGCCGGATTACAAAAAAGAACTCAACCCTGAGCAGGCCGGATCGGTAAAAGCCCTGGCCTTCAGCAGAAGTGAAAAACGCATTGCTTCCTCCGGCCTGGATGGCCTCATTGTCGTCCGGGATATCAACACGGCATTTGTGTACAAACGACTGGATGAAGGCCGCAAAAACAAAGCCGTTCCTACCGAACTGATGTTCAACTTGAACGATCAGTACCTCATCGCAGGCAGCAACGGCCTGCTGCAATTGTGGGATGTTTTTGATGGCAAAATCAAAAAAAGCAGTGCCCAGGTGTCAGGTATTCACACCTTAAAAATGGGCCTGAACGGCCGTAGTTTTTTTGCAGGAGGGAAAAACGGAATTTATACCATAGACCTGGAGTCACTGGAAAAAAGCAAGGTCGTTGTGACGCCCAAAAGTGATCAAGTGCGTACGAACGAAGCAAAATCCATGGACATCAGCGCCGACGGACAATTTCTGCTGATGGGCTGTTTGGATAATGCAACACGGCTCTGGCATGTTCAATACGATGGCGCACTATTGACATTTGCAGTGGACCATTATCCCGAATTGAAATATGCCGTATTTTCAGCCAATGGAGATTACTATGCAGAAAAAAGCAACGACATTCCTTATCCAAAGTATTATGTAAGTCAAATTGGAAGCCACAAACCGGATGTAGTAAAGCAGGTGTTCCAACAAATTGAATCGGAAAAAACTCCTGAACCAAAAGAAGAAATCGTCAACCGCGCTGGCAAGGATTACGCGTTGTTTTTTGTCACCGGCGATTACCAGGAATGGAGCAAACTAAAAAATCCGGTCATCGACGGTGAGGCGATTGCCGGCAATCTTTCGGACAAATACGGCTTCCAGACAGAAGTAGTCATCAACCCTACCCGCGACCAGATTTATGCACAACTGGAAAAATACAGGAGTATCACTTTCCCCGAAGACGGGCAATTGTTTGTGTTTTTTTCCGGGCACGGCGATTTTGTCGAAACCACCGGAGAAGGGTTTCTGGTGCCCAAAGAAGGCCTGAAAAGTGAAAAAGACCGCTTTCAAAACTCCTATATCCCGCACGCCAGGCTGGAAAAAATGCTCGACGCCATTCCCTGCCGGCACATACTGATTGCACTGGATGCCTGTTATTCCGGCACTTTCGACCAGGAAATCGCTGAGTTGAAAGGGGAAACCAACTTTAAACGCCCCGGCGCGGGCTCCAAAAACGCAATCGTGCAGCGGGAACTACAATCACAAAGCCGGATTTACCTGACTTCCGGCGGAAAAGAACGCACGCCCGACGGTGTGGTCCATTCTCCTTTCGCTGAAAAACTGCTCGACGCTTTGGCCGCAGAAGGCGGCGACGACGGCATCCTGACCATCAACGAGTTATACGGTTTTCTGGAAAAAGCCGCTCCCAAACCCCGCAAAGGACGATTCGGCAAACACGACCCGAACGGTACTTTTTTGTTTGTCAAACAAAGCAAAGAATAATTCCTCCTTCGTTATTTTAAATAAATCCTGCCATGAAACGAACAACCATCCTGCTCTGCACCCTGGCGCTATTCGCGCTCCAAAGCAGCACGCCAAAACCGGACTCTTCCTTCCGCCCCGGCAAAGACTACGCTCTCTTTTTCGCCATCAACGACTACGATCAATGGCAGGATTTGACCCAACCCATTTCAGATGTCGAGTCTATCGCCAAAGACCTGCGCGACCTGTACGGATTTGAAACGGAGATCGTGCGCAACCCCGACCGCACTACTATTTTGACGACCATTGAAAAATACAGGGCTAAAACCTATGCGGCAGACGCCCAGCTGCTGATTTTTTTTTCCGGTCACGGTGACTTTAATGAATCTACCAAACAAGGTTACTTCATACCAAAAGGCGGCGTGAAAATCGATACCTTCGGCGACACCTATATCGAGTACGAAAGCCTGAAACGGCGCATTACATCGCTGCCTTGCAATCATATCATGCTCGCACTGGACGCCTGCTACTCCGGTACCGCTGATGAAGGTATTGCTATGCGCGGCGACCCTGGCAAACGCCCCGGCGCCAGCGCGGACGCACAGCGACAACAGTATATTTCCAGCAGCCTGCAATATAAAAGCCGCTTTATGCTGACCTCCGGCGCCAAAGTGCGCACGCCGGACAAGTCGGCTTTTGTCGCCAAGTTTCTGGAAACCTTGCGCTCGCAAGGCGGCAGCGATGGCCTGGTGAACTCCTCCGAACTGTTCGGCAGCCTGACCACAGCCGTACCCCGGCCCGTCATCAGCAGTTTCGGTGACCACGAGCCGGGCGCGGAGTTTTTGTTTATCGGCAAAAACATACCCAGTAGCGCGGCCATTGTGCCCGACAGACCGGCGGTGCAGCCCGATGCAGCCGTTGCACAAGGTGGGCTGAAAGAAGAAACCGAAAAGGATATGGTGCTGATAGAAGCCGGCTCCTACCGATTTGGTAAAGTGCAACTCCAACCTATAACAAGCGATGTAAAGGTGCTCGATAGCAATGGGAGTCATTATGAAAAACGAACAACTCCTCCCGATTCCAGTTTTTTGGTGAAATTAGACGCTTTTTACCTCAGTAAATTTGAGGTGACGCAGGGTTTGTGGAAAAAAGTAATGGGCGGATATCCCACGGAACTTAAGTTCAAAGGCTGCGACAAATGCCCGGTAGAGAATGTCAGTTGGGAAGATGCCCAGTTGTTTATCCGCGCCCTGAATACACAAACTGGGCAGAAATACCGGCTGCCCACCGAATTTGAGTGGGAATTTGCAGCCCGCTGTGGCAACAAACATCCTGATTGCAAGTGTATAGAAGAATTGGATTTAAAAGACCTCGGCTGGTACAAAAGCAATTCCGGCGACCGCACGCATCCGGTAGGAGAAAAGCAACCCAGTCAGCTTGGTTTGTACGATATGGCGGGCAATGTAAAAGAATGGTGTTCCAGCAGGATGGATATCCGGTATTATGAAGACTGCCGGAAAGCGGGAAAGGTGGAGGATCCGCAAGGACCTTTAGCAGGAAAAAACCGGGTGCGTCGCGGCGGTGCTTACGATAGCAAGGACTGGCAAACAGGGGCTATCGAAATAGGCTGGGCTAAATCTGATGCCCGCGATACCGATACCGGTTTCCGGCTGGCCCGCTCGAAGTAACGCCAAACCCCGTTCGGGTTCGCGAACCCCCATGTATTCCGAATGCCAGGGCTAAAACAAATCGAAAATGCAATGAAAAAAACAACGATATACTTCCTGTTGCTCTGCGTTTCCATTTTCAACAGCGGCAGCAGTCCATCTCCCGCCCGCGCCTTCCGTCCCGGCAAAGACCTCGCCGTCTTTTTCGCCGTCACCACCTACCAGAACAGCAAACTCGGCAACCTGCAAAACCCCATCAAAAACGCCCGGGATATCGCCGCCATCCTGAAAAGCCGCTTTGGTTTCGAGACGGAAATCCTGGAAAATCCCACGCAGGATCAGATCATTCAGAAACTGAACGAACTGACCCGGCTGTACACCCGCAACGAAGACGGCAAACACCCTTCCGACGGGCAGTTGTTTCTGTTTTTCAGCGGACACGGCATGTCGGAAGACGAAAACGGTTATTTTTTACCCGCCGATGCCGACCCCGCCGCGCCCTGGCAAAAAGGTATCGCATACGAAATCTGGCGGCCCAAGATCAATAACATCAACTGCCGCCACATCCTGGTGGCGCTCGATGCCTGCTACAGCGTGCGGTTCGATCCCGACTGGAAAAACAAACCCGACGGCCAGTTCAGACGCCCCGGCGAACTGACCGACAGCCAGCGCGCCTTAGCCAACTACGAAGCCTACAAGGCCCGCGTGTTTTTTACCTCCGACAATAAGGAAGACCAGACACCCGACCGCTCCAATTTTGCCAAAAAACTGATAGAAGGCCTGCGTTCCGCCAACGCCACCGATGGCTTCCTGACCAGCAAACAACTCTTCGCCAATTTCGTGGAAGGTGCCACGCCTACGCCGCGCGCGGGCACTTTCGGCGACGACGAGCCCAGTTCGGCTTTTCTGCTGTACGACCTGAATGGAGCGCCCAAGCCTGCACCCGTTTCCACACCCGCAAATACCGAAGCCGATGACCGTGCTTTTGAAAAAGCGCAGAAACGCAATACGCTGGAGTCGTACCAGGATTATTTGGATGTTTTTCCGGAGGGGAGGCATGTGGGGGCTTGTAATACCGCGATGGCGGCCTTGAAAACGCCGCCAAATACTGCTCCAGTGGAAACGAATACAGGCAATAAGGATGTCTCCGGTATGCCTGCCGATGGTTTTGTGCTGGTGAAGGGTGGTACTTTTACGATGGGCTGCACCGACGAGCAGAAAGACTGTGAAGATGATGAAAAGCCCGCTCACAAGGTAACCCTCAGCGATTTTTACATCAGCCCCTACGAAGTAACCCAGCAACAATGGAAACAGGTAATGGGCAACAATCCGTCCAAGGCTTCCAAAGATTGCGATCAGTGCCCGGTGGAAAACGTGAGTTGGGATGATGTGCAGGATTTTTTGAAAAAACTTAATGCCCAGGGCCAAGGACGCAATTACCGCCTACCTACCGAAGCAGAATGGGAATATGCTGCACGCGGCGGAAACCTAACCAAAGGGTTCCTGTATTCGGGTAGCAAGGATATAAGCCTGGTAGCCTGGTACAATGGCAATTCAGGCAATAAAACGCAACCCGTAGGAAAACGTAAACCCAATGAATTGGGACTGTATGATATGAGTGGCAATGTGTGGGAATGGTGCAGCGACTGGAAAGGCGACTACACTTCTGGAAGTCAAAACAATCCAACCGGTCCCGCATCAGGCTCCTACCGCGTGTTACGCGGCGGCGGCTGGAACGGCAATCCGCAGTACTGCCGTGTCGCTTATCGCAGCAGCAATACGCCGACGTTCCGCTTCAACGCTTTAGGCTTCCGCCTGGCGCGGTCGTTTTAGTTGGTTTGTGTGCTTTTTCGCCGCGCGTGGTGTTTTTTTTCAACACCACGCGCAGACGTTACACACCATGCAACCTTTTAGCAATTCTGTGGCGCACTCCAAAGCGCTTATTCTGCTGGCCCACAGTTTTTTTCGGCAGGGGCATCCGGCCACTCTACGGTGTACGCTACTTTTGTCATTCTGACGGAATCCGTCCACTCTACAAGGGTAAATTAAGTTGAAACGTGCCCGTAACACGGACGGATTCCGTCAGAATGACAAAAGTAGCGTACACCGTATAATACACCGCAGATCGAACAGATGCTTTCAGCACAAATAGCGCCCGTTCGCTCGAAAAACACTCGAATGCCCCCAACTTCCCGAAAGTTTAAAACTTTCGGGAAGTTACGCCCGGATTCCCGGCAGCGGTAAGAAAGGAAGTTTGCTTGAGTACATTTTGGCTTTCTCCATGCAATGACGAGCCGCTATACCGCCGAGCGTTAAGTACAGCATACCAAGCAAATGTGTCATGCTGAGGCGTAGCCGAAGCATCTGAGGCCGAAGGCCTAACCTGTTTTTAATATCGGACTACGCCCTCAGATTCATCACCTTCGGTTCTGAATGACACAACTGCTTGGTATGCGTACTTAACGCTTGGCGGTAACGCGTCCCGTCCTTCTCTGAAAAGTGTAAAAGGGTAAAAGAAATCAAAGAGTTACCTGGTCCTGGCAAGGCGAAAACCTAAGCTGCTGCCGCGATTACCGGGCGCGCTGCCGAAGCGAACCGCCACCCGGCAATCCTGCGGGCTGCTGCCCCACGACCCGCCGCGCAACACGCGGATGGAGCCGGATGCCGGGCCGCTTGAATTGGTTTCATTCCCGGAAGCATAGTTCCCATACCAATCGCTGCACCATTCCCACACATTGCCTGTCATATCGTACAGGCCGAAATCATTATAATCGAATGAGCCGACAGGCGCAGTGAAGACAAATCCATCTGTATATCCGCTAAAAATCGTCCATGTGCTGAACTTCTTTTCCCCGGTTTCATCGGCAACATTCCCGCCTTTCTTCCCGGCTGGATCGCCATTCCCCCAGCTGTATTTGGTGTGTTTTGAGCCGTTGCCGGCAGCATATTCCCACTCCGCTTCGGTAGGCAGGCGGTAGGAAAGGCCTGTTTTTTCGCTGAGCCATTGGCAGTACGCGACGGCATCATTCCAACTCACATTGATAACCGGGTAGTTGTCGGGTGCAGGATTCCCTTCGGGGTCGTGCCGCCAGTTGCGCCCGGCTATTTTTTTCCATTCCGTACCCTCATAGCCGTAGCTGTCGCCTTCTTTTTCGGCGTCCGTTTGGTATCCGCTTGCTTCTATAAAGGCGCGAAACTCGGCCACCGTGACTTCATATTTCGAAAGGTAAAAATCGCTTAGGGTGACGCGGTGAACGGGTTTTTCGTCATCGCTCTCTTCACTGCCCATTTGAAAAGTTCCTCCAGGAATCAGCATCATATTATCCGTGCGGTCATCGGGCGGTTTCACTTTTGCCTGCGCTTCCGCCCGGTGGCGACCGTCCGTGTAAGTATCCAGGTACACCTGGTAAGCGGCAGCCGTATTTTGCCGCGCCGCCAGCAGCCAGGCCCGTTCGTCGAGCGCCTGCGGCCGGTAGCGGCCTGCGGGGTAGGCTTCGAGGTAGTAGGCGTAGGCATCGGGGGTGTTTTGTTTTTGTGCGCTGTTCCAGGTCGCCTGATCAGGATCGACGGGAGCGGTGGGCGTTTTTGCGGCTTCGAGTACGAACAGAAAATCGCCGCCCGGTTCGTGTCCTGTGTCGCCGCCGCCAAATCGGGCGAGGCAGGGATCGAGTTTGGCGCGTTGCACGTAACTCCAGAGTTCGGTGATGTTGATGAGCCGGTCGTCGCCGCCGAAAGCGCGCAGAGCCGAGAGGAACTGGGCAGCAAAGGCCGACTGGTCGGGTGTGCGCACTTTAGCGCCCGAGGCCATGAAGATGCGGCTGCGGTATTGCAGGCTATTTTGGATAAACTGCTCGCGCCAGTCGCTTTGTCCGGG
>JADLCC010000082.1 GCA_020847425.1 Saprospiraceae bacterium | reverse complement strand
TTCACTCCACCACCACCCGCCGGCAATAAGATATGCCGTTGTTTTTTACCCGGATAAAATACATGCCCGCAGGCCAGTCTTTGATCTGGATTGCAGTATTTTCGGCAGTTATTTTCTTTGTGTAGAATGTTTTACTCTGTAAATCAATCACTTCTACCTGGGCAGGCAAAAGGTTTTCTGGTAAGTCCAACTGTATCAAAATACTGGCCGGATTGGGCATAACCCGAATGGCAGAAGCATCGGGCGCCTGTTCAACAGCCGTACTCAAACAATCCGGTGAACTGGAAGGACTGACGAGTAGAACGCCGTTTTCGACCCACCATTTCTGCCAAATACCTCCGCCAGTGCTGGATCGCCAGTCGCGCAAATTAAACGATACCTGGCCGTTCGAGCGGCCTTCCGCTTTAAAAACACGCACCGCCTGTTCTCCACGCACCCAGTGCAAAGGTTGACCCGTCGTGCAAATTTCCGGGCTGTAATCCGCACCGCAATCTACCTGCAAAAAATAGGCGTAATCCTGATCCTGCGGATACCCGCCATACACATGCCCCCATCCGGAAGAATCGACACAAACGGCAGTGTATTCCTCACTCGCGATACCCAATGCCCGGATTCCGTGATCCTGTGCCAGTCGGGCCAAAAATGCTACGTGGCGGCCTTTTCGGTCGGGATCGTCATAATGGGTATCTGTGATAACATGTTGTAAATCAGGGTGATCCAGAAAATCTGCGTACCCGATTGTCATTCTGGAATTGTAGGGATTGGCCAGCGCTTCAGCCGATGTAACACTCCCGTTCAGTGCTGAAAAATACGCCTCGCTTAAAATGGCCATGCCGGCGCTGGTGCCGCCCACCACTGCTTTTTTGGTATGGATGAGGTATTTTATAGCATCTTCCACAGGGCCGTTTTTCCAGTATTGCACATATTTCCCCTGGTCGCCGCCGGCAATCCAAAGCGCCTCGGCATTTCGGATATGTTGCGCTACGTAGGGTTGCTGGGCAGCGTTAAAACTTGTCATCAAAATGGTTTCAACCGAATTAACCGGCACGCCCAGTTCGCTGAAAAGATAATCATTATAGCCGTCAGAGCCGCTGGTTCTTATGACAACGATATCGCCGCCGCCGCTGCGCTGCAAAAACCAGCGCATGGCATTATCATCCTCGGTTGCGCCGCCCATTAACACTACGCCGCCCTGCGTAGGGGTTATCACGTCTGTAGTGTCGCCGGTATAAAAAGACTGGTAAGTCTGTCCGAAAAGGGTGTGGGCACACAAAAAAGCAATAAGCAAAAGGCGCATCTGAGTAGAATTTATATGGCGAAGGTACAAACAGCGCTTTGAATCCCTGGTTTCAAATTACATTAGCTCCAAAACATACCAAACATGAAACAAATAGCAGTCTTAACCGTTTTTGGCATCTTATTACTTTTTGCCTGTCAACAGTCGAATCATAACGAAAATACCACTTCTACCTTGCAACCATCCGTATTCCATCCCGAACAATTCAGCGGCCAACACCCTGAAAAGAAACCCAAGGAACTCATTTCCGCTTCCGGCGACAAACGCATCGATGAATATTACTGGCTCAACGAACGGGAGAACCCGGCCGTAACGGCATACCTGGAAGCAGAAAACCGGTATGCGGATTCGGTACTGGCGCCTGTTGCTCCATTGCAGGCCAAACTTTTTGAAGAACTGAAGGCCCGCATCAAAGAAGACGACAGCAGCGTTCCTTTTTTCAAAAATGATTACTGGTACTTCAGTCGTTTTGAAAAAGGCAAGGAATACCCGATTTACAGCCGCAAAAAGGGAACACTGGAAGCAGCAGAAGAAATTTTGATTGATGTAAATGAGTTGGCAAAAGGCCATGCGTATTGCCAGTTGGGTGGTTTCACTGTGAGTCCCGACAACAAAACGGTTGCCTATGGCGTGGATTATACGGGCAGAAATTTGTTTAAACTGTATTTTAAAGACCTGACAACCAATAAATTACTAACCGATTCATTCGACTATGCCGGTGGAGCAGAATGGGCCAATGACAGCAAAACGGTCATTTATGACACCAAAGATGCCGTCACCCTGCGCAACGACAAGATCTGGCGGCATAGCCTCGGTACCGACCACAAATCGGACGTGCTGATGTACCATGAAAAAGACGAAACCCAGTATGCCTTCCTGTCCAAAACAAAATCAGAGCAGTATATCCTGATCAATTGTGCGTACACCCAAACGGTCGAAGTGCTGTACCTCGATGCCGATGCCCCTACCGGACAGTTCAAATCTATTCGCCCGCGGGAAGCCAATTTCTTTTACGAAATCAACCATCGTGGCGACAAATTTTTGATCAAAACGAACTGGAATGCGCCCAACTTCCGGCTCATGGAAGCGCCAGTGAGCGACCCTCGCCGGGAAAACTGGACGGATTTGCTGCCCCACCGGGAGGATGTTTTGCTGGAAGGTCTCACCGTTTTTAAAGACTACCTCGTTACCGCAGAGCGGAAAGGCGGATTAAACCAGATCCATATCATTCAATGGTCGGATAAAGCAGATCATTATATCGAGATCGGAGAGCCAACCTATACGGCTCAACTGGACAACAACCCGGAGTTCGATACCAAAACCCTGCGCTACAATTTTGCCAGTATGAAAACCCCCATCACGGTGGTGGATTACAACATGGAAACGCGCCAAAAAGAAGTGAAAAAAGTGGCGCCGGTGCTCGGCAATTTTGACAGCAACAATTATCAGACAGAATTTGTGTGGGCAACCGCACGCGACGGCGTGAAAGTGCCCATTTCTATCATGTACAAAAAAGGCCTGAAACGCGATGGCTCGGCGCCTTGCCACCTTACAGGTTACGGCAGTTACGGGTCTTCCTATGATCCTTATTTTAACCGGGATAAAATCAGCCTTGTCGACCGAGGTTTTGTGATCGCTATTGCCCATATCCGCGGCGGTATGGAAATGGGGTACAAATGGTATGAAGATGGGAAAATGTTCAAAAAAATGAACACGTTTACCGATTTTATAGATTGTTCCGATTTTTTAGTGAAGGAAAAATATACCAGCAGCGATCGGCTGTTTGCCGAAGGACGTTCTGCCGGCGGCCTTCTGATGGGCGCGGTGACCAACATGCGTCCCGACCTGTACAAAGGCATCATCACAGGTGTGCCTTTTGTGGACGTGCTGACAACCATGAGCGACCCTACCATTCCGCTGACAACAGGAGAATACAGCGAATGGGGCAACCCGGGCATCAAAGAGCAGTATGATTACATGAAAACGTACTCTCCTTATGACAACATGAAAAAAGGGAATTATCCCAACATGCTGGTGCTCACATCTTTCAGCGATTCTCAGGTACAGTATTTCGAACCGGCCAAATATGTAGCCCGTTTGCGCGATTTAAAAACGGACAATAATGTGCTGCTTTTTAAAACAAACATGACGGGGTCGCACGGTGGCTCATCCGGCCGTTTTGAACGCCTGAAAGAACGTGCACTCGAGTATTCCTGGATGATGGGGCTGCTGGGGATGGATGGGACGGCGATGAAGCAGTGATTTTTTTTAGGTGTTTTAGTGTTTTGGTGTTTTAGGGTGATTGCGCTTGGACTTAGTACGTATCCCAAGAGATATCATTCTAAAACACCAAAACCCTAAAACACCAAAACACACTAAAAAGTACATTCCAAGCCAAATTCAATTTTAGCAAAAGAATAACCTGTTACTTTGGTCATTAGCCATTATATTTCTGCCAGAAAAGCCTGGCTATGAAAGTAATACAACACTTTTTCCTAGTAACTATTTTGTTCCGGGTTGTTCCGCTATGGGCACAACTGGACACCATCCACTGGCTCCCACCCATGCATGCCCGCAATGAAGTCGGGCCGCAATACATTTATTTATCAACACCGGAAGTTGAACCGTTTCTAGTTGAAGTTCGCGACGGAAGTGGCGCGCTGATCACAGATGTGATGATCAGCAATAGTCAACCTTATCGGCACAGCCTGGGCTCCTCGGCCAATACTCCGGTACTTGTAACAGAAGGATTGCTTCATAAGCCATTGACAGGCAAAGGGTTGGTCATTACCGGCGCTAAAAAATTTTATGCTTATTTTCGGGTGCATGCAAGTTCTATGAACCATGCCGGCGACCTTACCTGCAAGGGCCGCGCAGCACTGGGGACAACTTTTAGAATAGGGCATTTACTACAGGAATCGGACGGACAGGACCGGCGCGCAAACTTTGTGGGCGTATTAGCAACAGAAGATTCAACTGTCGTGTCTTTATCCGATTTTTCTGCACAAACCGATTTCAGGATAGGCGGTACGGATGTTCCTTCCTCCGGACCACAAATGATACTCCTGCAACGCGGAGAATCCGTCGTTTTTTCCAATTACGTCAGCGAAAACAACTCAGCCCAGCCACCCAACGGGCTAATGGGGGCCTTATTGGAATCCAATCATCCGGTAGCCGTCAGTTGTGGTTCCTGGGTAGGCGCACCGGTAATTGCCATGGCTCATGATATCGGAATCGACCAGATTGTGCCCTTCGAACTGGTCGGGAAAGAATCTCTTTTATGCAGGGGAAACGGTTCTGAAATACTCGAGCACCCGATTGTCATTGCGCATGTCGCCGGAACAAAGGTTTTTTTAAACGGAAACAATTACCCCAGTGCAACGCTTGGCGCCGGCGATCATTTTATTGTACCTACGAACGCATTCTCCGCAGATGGTAATCTGTTCATCAGGACTACAGAGCCGGTATTTATGTATCAGATGATCGGCGGCACAGCGGTCGGTATGGATGCAGCACGGACGGCCGGTTTGATTTTTGTTCCACCGATCAGTTGCAATGTCCCCAACAGCGTGGACAATATTTACCAGCCGAACCTGATCGGATCCATGCGTTTTGAGGGCGGGTTGATGATTACGGCTATGCGCGATTCCAGTGTCACCGTACGCCTGGATGGCAATGTGATCGGATTGGGCGCAGCTGCTTCGGTACCGGGAAATCCGGATTTTGTGACGTATCGCAAGTTGGACCTTTTTTACCAGTCGAGCAATATTACCACCATCAGTGTGGTGGCTGCGGGTGCCGTTCAAGTGGCCATGTACGGCCGGAATGAGCCGGCCAGTTTTGCGGCATTTTATTCCGGTTTCAGCAAAAGTATCACCCCTTCCATCGATGTTTCGCTTGTTGGAGATGGTGTTTGTCCGGATACCCTGGTAGCAAACGGTGTGTTTGACGGTGTGCAGTGGGTTTATGAAGATTCCATAATCCAGTATGGGCCCGATACTTTTTTAATTGCTTATGTACCAGGCCGTTATACCGCCATTGGATACCTTGGTGTGTGTAGAAAAGCGGATTATGCTTCCGATTCACTGGTAGCGGAATTTAACTCTCCTGCATTTCCGCTGGTGTATTCGGATCCGTCCTGTTATGGTTTTTCAAACGGACTAATACAATTTGGAAATCCTTACGGCGGCTTTACACCATATCAGTATTCGATTGATAACGGTTTGCATTTTTCGGCCAGTCCAATTTTTCCAACTGTGACTGCCGGCAATTACAATTTACTCGTGCGGGACTCCACTGGCTGTTACAACAGACCCATGGCGCTGGCCTTGACTCAGCCCGACAGTTTTTCAGTTGAACTGGTTCCTTTGCTGCTACCCGATCCGCTGAAACCCGGAGACCGCGTTGAATTGGAAGCACAATCCACTTTGCCGGTCACCCTGTCGACCTGGAGCCCCTCAGGCAGTAATGAATGCCCCGATTGCCTCACGAATATCTATTACCCGCAGGAAAACACCTGGATCAGCGTCACCGTTTATGATGCGGAAGGTTGTCCGGCTGTTGATAGTCTGTACCTGCTGGTTGATCCCAATATTTATGCACCCAATGTGTTTTCTCCGGCATCCGTTACGGGGAATGCATATTTCACATTGTTCAGTAAAGCAGCACTTCCCATACTGGAATTGTCCGTTTATGACCGTTGGGGAGAACAGATGTTTCAAAGGCAAAATTTCAGCACCAATGTTCCGGAGCAAGGCTGGGATGGTAAATTCCGAGACAAAGAGGCTTTGCCAGGGGTTTATGTATTCATTGCCAGGGTGGAATACAACCCCGGCAAAGTGGCCGTTTTAAAAGGCGATATCTTGCTTTTCCGCTAATTAACGATGATCTTGTTGCTTCATCGTTACTAAATTTAACGAAAATTTATTGCCCCCACCCGAGGCTTCAAACCAGAACGAACTCGATATGGTACTATCTTTGTACTTTTTGCGGGGTAACAAGGTAATACAACTATACATGCGTAATTTTCCCAAAACGAGTATTTTATTGCTGATCATGTGGTGTTTGACTAGCCTTGTGTTAACCGGTCAAAACCTGACCATTGTGCAAGGCAAGGTCACCGATAGTCGAACAGGAGAAGCCATTGCAGCCGCTACCATCCGTTTTGACAGTCTAAATCTGGGCGCCCGGACAGACGCTTTCGGCAAATTCACGTTGAAAAGCAAGGAAACCGGCCAGTTTATCGTCATTACCTGTATCGGGTATGATCCGCTCAAGGTTTTGATCAAACCCGGCGAAACGAACGAACTCCAGGTACGGCTCATGGAAAGCAGTACTTCCCTGAATGAAGTGGAAGTGGTAGGCAAGTCTAAAAAATATCGAAACAAAAACAACCTCGCAGTAGATTTTATGCGCGAGGTGATTGCCCATAAGGAGCAGAACCGCAAAGAAAACCTGGCGTATTACAGCCTCGAGCGCTACGACAAAATTGAATTTGCGATCAATAATATCGACAACAAACTCCGCAAGAATTTCCTTTTCCGCAAAACGCAATTCATTTTTGATAATGTGGATACCAACAAGGTGACCGGCAAAGTAAACCTGCCGTTTTACCTGCGGGAATCACTATCCGATGTGTATTACAGAAAATCGCCACGCACGACAAGGGAATATGTCCGCGGAGAAAAAAGCACCCGGCTGCCGGGATACCTGGATGACGACGGCATCTCCAATATGGTGGAAAACCTTTACCGGGAAATAGATTTTTATAACAATTCGGTCAACCTGGTTACGGTGGATTTTATCAGCCCTTTATCAGATTTTGCACCGAGTATTTACCAGTTTTACCTCCGCGACACCTCCATGCTGGGAGATACGCGTTGTGTGCACTTGTACTTTACGCCCAAACAAAAAACCGACCTCGCTTTCAACGGCGACATGTGGATTGCATTCGACTCTTCCTATGCCCTGCAGAAAATCCAGGTTGAAATCCCGCCACAGATCAATCTCAACTGGGTCAACGGTTTACAGGTAGAACAGGAATTCGGTTGGGTTGATATGCCCGAGGGCAAAACATTACTTCCGGTCTCCGATGTCGTGGTGATGGAATTCGGGGTTATGAAAACAGAAAACTCCAAAACGATTCTGGCGCAAAAAACTAGTTCGTATGCCCGGTACAGCATCAATCAACCGGTATCCGAATCACTCTTAAATGTGGGAGGCAAGGTACAAAGGGACTCCGGCGCTATTGACCGAAATGATTCGTTCTGGGCAGCCCACCGGCATGACACTCTGGACAAGCACGAAGAAGGCGTTTATTATATGGTGGATAGCCTGAAGCGGAACCGCAATTTCAGGCGTTTTATGAACGTGATGCGCGTACTCGTCGATGGATACCATACGCAAGGCAAGTTTGATATCGGTCCCATTAATACATTTTCGAGTTTCAATCCTATTGAAGGGTATCGCCTGCGTTTGGGTGGACGCACCAACCTGAAGTTCAACAAACGCCTGTTGCTGGAAGGTTACGGCGCTTATGGTTTCCATGATACCAGGTTGAAAGGTTTTGCCGGTTTGCGGTATTCCTTCGGACCGGATCAGGTGATGAAATACCCGTTGCAGCAACTGCGTATCTGGTACCAGAACGATATGCAGATACCGGGCCAGGACCTTCAAAACGGATTGCTGCTCTCCTTCCGAAGAGGCGTCAACGACAAAATGCTGTATGCCCAGACCTTAGGTATCGAATGCCTGCAAGAATGGAAAAACGGTTTCTCTTATGCCGCTTCGTACAAGGTTGCCACACAATCGCCGGCGGGCACACTGCGATTTGACTATCTGACCCCAGACGGGTTTTCGCAGCGTAAAACAATCATTACCAATGAGTTGGGCCTAATGCTTCGCTATGCTCCCAATGAGAAGTTTTACCAGGCGCCCGACGAACGGTTGTACGCATTCAACAAATATCCCACTTTCCAACTCTGGTACAGTACGGCCCTGAAAGGTGTTATGGGCGGAGAATACCATTACCATGTTTTGCGGGCCAAAGTGAGCAAGGGCATTTACATTGCCCCGCTGGGCTGGGCCAGCGCAAGTGTGGAAGCGGGGCGCATATTCGGTCAGGCGCCATACACTTTGCTGGTGATGCACCCTGCCAATCAGACCTTTGCTTACAGCAGGAACGATTATAACCTGATGAACAATTTTGAGTTTGTCAGCGACAAATTTGCGTCCATCAATATCAGCCACAATTTCGGCGGTTTCTTTTTCAACCGTGTTCCACTGCTCAGAAGATTAAAACTCCGGGAGGTGGTCACTTTCAAAGCGCTATGGGGCGGCCTCGATCAACGCAACCGCCCCAATGCAGATAACAGTCTGATTCTTTTTCCCGTAAATGATGCCGGCGAATCCCTTACACATACCCTGGAAGCAAAACCTTATATTGAAGCGAGTGTTGGTATTTCCAACATTTTCAGGGTGTTGCGTATCGATGTTGTTCGCCGTATGAACTACCTGAACCTGCCGAACACGACGCCGATTGCGTTGCGGGCAAAATTCCAGATGGAGTTTTAACGATATCGTTTATCCCTGTTTCAACTGCCCCAAAGCGATAATAGCGGCAATACCCAGCACACCCAAAATAATGAGTATGGCGCCTGCGCCCCGCCGCATGGCTTTGGATTTTGGTTTTGCTTTGGAAACGGCTGACAAACCACTGATCAACCCGACTAAACTGGCAATCAGCATGATACCTGCCAATAATAACCGCAATTGAAAACCAATAACAG
>JADLCC010000081.1 GCA_020847425.1 Saprospiraceae bacterium | reverse complement strand
GATTTAATGCGCCGGGCTGGGCATTTGTAGCGGGTATTCAGCCGGGCAGCGACTGGCTCGATGAAGCCGGTGCAAACGGATGGATTACGCACCGCCCCGAACTCAATCAGCAGGTGATGCGCAATTATACCCAAAACCTCGATGCCGGCCTGACGATTGAACCATTCCAGGATTTCCGGGTCGAACTGACGGCTAATAAACAGTACACCCGAAACGGCACCGAGCTGTTCAAAGACCAGGATTTTAACCTCGACCCGACCGCTACGGATTTTCAACATCGAGCACAAAGGGACATCGGTAGCTATACGGTCTCCTATTTTGCGATGAACACCCTGTACAGCAAAGACCTGAATGGCATTTTCGACCGGTATGAGCAGTACCGCCAGGTTATTTCACAGCGGCTGGGCATCGAAAGCGGAGCAACCGATCCGCATGAAACAGACCAGGGTTATGCAAAAGGGTATGGCAAAATTCAGCAGCAAGTGTTGCTTCCGGCGTTTATCGCGGCCTATTCGGATGCCGATCCGAATACCGTAGGACTCGACATTTTCAAAATACGCCCTGCCATCAACTGGAAACTGAATTACAACGGATTGTCGAAAGTGGGCAATCTCAGCAAGGTTTTTGCCAGCGTTCAGATTTCACACGGGTATAAAAGTACGCTCACGGTCAATTCGTACAACACGGATATTTTTTACGATCCGACCAATCCGTACACCATCGATCCGCTGAATTCCAACTATGTGGCCCGGTACGAAATCCCGCAAATCGTGATCACCGAACAGTTGCAGCCGCTGCTGGGCGTGGATATCAAGTTGAAAAATGAAATGACCTTTAAAACGGACTTCAAAAAAAGCCGTACACTGGCCATGTCGTTTATCGACTACCGCCTCGCAGAAACACAGTCGGAAAGTTATACCGTCGGATTCGGCTACCGCATCAAGGATGTGAATATTCCTTTCCTGACCGGAAAAAATGCGAAAAAAGCGAAGAGCAGCAAAGCCAAGAAAAAGCCGGCAACAGAAGCGGCTTCGGGCACCCGGCCGGCGCCGGGCGCAGGCGGCGCATCGCAGGCCAACGACCTGAATATCAAGTTCGACTTCGAGGTGCGCGACGATATTACCATCAACCACCAATTGGACCAGCTCGTGGAGGCTATCCCGACACGGGGCGCCCGCACGATTGCCATCAACCCATCGGTGGAATATGCGCTCAATCGCCGCCTGAAACTGCGGCTGTTCACCGACTACCGCAAAACAGTGCCGAAAACTTCGCAGTCGTTCCCGATTACGACGTTTAGTTCGGGTGTGACGGTGCAGTTCCAGTTGAATTGAGCATAAAAGAACACGGATTAAATAGATAAGACACGGATTTTTAAGGGATTGCTCCTTCTAATCCGTGTCTTATCTATTTAATCCGTGTTCATTTTGCTGCGCACCGAGGGTTCGTTACGCCTCTTATTTTTTATGAACCACCCGAAACCGGACCACAAACGCCTCCTGAGCCGGCATTTGCGCCGCGCCACCCTGCAAAGGTGTATCGAATAGCCGGATCAGATTGTTCCCTGCCAGGTCTTCCATTCTTGAATACAAAAGCAATTGATAATCACCCGCCTCCCAGGGTGCTTCCGGAAAAAAGTCCCATTGCGTTGCTGCCCTGGCAATCAGCACTTTGCCCGCTACCGGCTGGTCGTGTGCATCCAGTACAGAGATGCCATTTTCGAGCCCGGTCTTGTCCATCACTTCGGGAAAACGAACCGTCAGCGCATCCAGTGTTTGTGCTTGTGGCGAAAAAACCTGCCAGTCTGCCGGATCTGGTTTGCTTCTGTCCGCTTCAAAACAGCAGAAGTTTTTTTCAAAACCATGTGCCAGCGGCTGAGCGAAAGCATCGCGCAGATTTTCCGAAACCAGCAGTTTGTAACACCTTCCCGGCAGAAGCGGGGCGCCCTTTGCAAGATTCGGCTGAAGGTCCGTTTTAATCCGCCCCGGGTCGAACCAAAGCGTCAGCCGGCGGTGCTGTTTGTCCCACAATGCCGGCTCGAGTTCCAGAAAAGGTTTTTCCACTTCCACGCCGTTTTCATCTAGCAGGTGAATGTGCTCGTAAATATTGCCCAAACCCACAGGACCTGAAAAATGGAGGTACAACTTGAGCAGATTGGCTGGAACCCGTCCGGTATCCGGATAGAGCGCCTCCACAAAAACGGACGTTTGACGAGAGGCCTGCGGTACCGTAAAACTTACCGATAGCGGTGCATTATTGCCCGACTCAGCCAGTTCGACGACGTATTCCAGCCCTTCCCGGAAAGAGAAGCGGGGCCGGAAGCACAACAGGGAGCCTTCAAGCGTGTACATGCCCAGCATAGGCTGGATGGAGTCCTTTTTTTCCAGCCGTAGTTCTTTCGGAAAAACTTTTAATACCGTTTTCCAGTCGGAATTTTGCTCCTGCCATTTGCTGAGTTGCTCCGTCCGCAGCCCCCGCACTTCAACAAATCCGTTTCCGGGATTCAAACTGTCGCCTGCTTGAAAGCGGATATCCTGGCCTTGCAACGGCATTTGCAACAGGAACAGGATCAGGCATATCGGCACCCTGTTTTTTAGGTTCGGGCTATTCAATCCCATTTTATCTGAATTGGCCACAGATCGAGGCTGCCGTTCGGCTGTCTTTGAAGCGCCAGCACATAGTGATCGTTCAGGTTATCCAGTTGGGAGATGCCCACATTGGACAGCACGTCGTGCGGCAAACCTGAAGTGTACTGATTAGACACACGTGGTTCGGTCAACTCTTTTTGTCCGGCCAGGTTTTCAGGGTCTATCCGAATAAGTGCTTTGGAGGAGTTGGACATCAAAATGTATTTTTTCCCCCTGATTTCAGCGGCTATAATATCTATAGGCAGGTTTCCGTCGCCAAATTCTGCCAGGGTTTTGGTTTTGACATGAGCGCCCGGTTGAATGGCACTGAGGGGTATACTCACAAAAGGCGTACAGGTAAAAGAAGCCAGCAGTACCTTTTCTCCATTGACGTTATAGGGAAAAAGGGTGCGAATGGGCGCTTCCGTTTCCCATCTTTCGTGCGCCACGTGAAACACTTCGATGCTACTGTGTACGGCCTCTTTGTCGAATGGAAAATTCAAAATCCGCAGGGCCGATTGAAATGCTTCGTTGCTGAGTCCAGCTACATACAGTTTCCCATCGTCATAGGATAAATCAGTAATGGCGTCCGTCCGGTCATCGCTCCCGCGAAAGTTCTTTTGCTTACCTGTTTCGATCACTTTCGGCACATCCGTCACAGAGTACCGGATGTTATCGAGCGGCACTTCTTCCAGGCTGCCGTCGGATTTTACTTTTATTAAAATAGTAGCATAGGCAATGTCATTTGGTAAAATAAAACGACTGACCCGCATGGCATCGGCGCGGGACACCGCCAGGTAAACAGCCTGAGAAAATGGATTTACCGCCAGGTCGTGAATGACCACTTCTTTTACGCCAACACCCAGGGCACCGGCCAGTTTCGACTCGATATCGAGTACTTTAAAAGGTTCGTGGCCGTTGTTTTTTACCCGGTCGTTCAGGTCCAGCGCAAATACTTTTCCGGCTTTTGAATCTCCGATAAAGAGGATGCCTTCCGGACCGAAAGACAGAACGCTCATCGACTGAACATCCGCTTTCCCGGTCACAAAATTTCTGGTGAGCTCTTCATAAGTTAATGCGAAACTGCTTCGAGCCATAAACAGGAAAAAAAGCAGGAAAGTGAAGTGTTTCATAACGGTAGTTGATTTGATGAAAAAAATCGGAGCAATGAATTGGGGTGTGCCGCTTTTATAGACAAATAAACAGGCTTTGGTGTTGCATTCCAGTTCAAAAAGCGTTTGAAATCTTTCCGTTTGGCATCATTCGTTTGACACTGAGTAAGATCAAGTCCTGTGGTGAGCCCGGTCATTCGTCAGGGTCCAGAAATCCGGGACTTTCGACAAGTTTTTCCATGATGCTATAATGGAAAATTCAATTTCAGTTGACTGTCTTGAAAAGTGAACCATGCCGAATCAAAATAAAGATATTACCCGTCCCTCCGACCTCCAGGCCCATGGAGAAGGCACCGGAGCGCTTCGCACCCAGATCCCAGTGTATACAGATATGTTGCCTCCCTGCAACAATGCCTGCCCCGCCGGCGAAAATATCCAGGCCTGGCTGGGGATTGCACAGGAAGGCCGGTATGAAGAAGCCTGGCAAAAACTGGTGGAGGAAAATCCTCTGCCTGCCGTACACGGTCGGGTTTGTTACCACCCTTGCGAAGACCACTGCAACAGGACGCAGATCGACACCCCTGTGAGTATCCATGCCATCGAACGTTTTTTAGGCGATAAAGCCCTGGAAGAAGGTTGGCAGGTGCGTTTTGCTGCCAAACCTACCGGCAAAAAAGTACTCATTGTTGGCGGTGGACCAAGCGGTATTTCGGCGGCGTATCACCTGCGCCGTGCAGGGCACGAAGTGGAAATACGGGAGGCCGGGCCCCTGCTCGGCGGCATGATGCACTTCGGCATTCCACCCTACCGCCTGCCCAGAAAAGTGCTCGATGCGGAAATTCAACGCATTGTAAATATGGGTATTACCGTTCGGCTCAACCATAAAGTGACCGATTTGACGGGAGAACAAAAGGCCGGTGGTTTCGACGCCGTTTTTATAGCCATCGGAGCGCATATTTCCAAAAAAATAGACATTCCGGCGCGCGATGCGGGCCAGATCCTCGACGCGCTCACATTTTTGAAAGACACGGAAGCCGGACAAGCGCCCAAACTGGGCCGGAAAGTAGCCATTTACGGCGGCGGCAATACCGCCATGGATGCAGCCCGGGTCGCCAAACGGCTGGGTTACGAACCGCTGATCATTTACCGACGCGACCGCGAGCACATGCCCGCCCATGCATTCGAAGCCGATGAAGCATTGGCGGAAGGGGTGAAAATCAATTGGTTGCGGAGTATAAAAGAAATGAACGAAAGCTCCATTACCGTTGAAATTATGCGGGTGAATGAAGCAGGCAAACCGGAAGGCACCGGCGAATTTGAAACCCTGGAAGCCGACGCACTCATCCTTGCCCTGGGCCAGGAAACGGATACCGGTTTCCTGCAAAATGTCCCGGGCATTTCCTTCGATGCGGAGGGCAGGGTAAAAGTTGGCCCCGATATGATGACCGGCCTGCCGGGCGTCTTTGCCGGCGGCGATATGGTGCCGAGCGAACGCACCGTAACTGTTGCCGTCGGGCATGGTAAAAAAGCCGCGCGTTTTATCGATGGCTACCTGAACGGGCGAGCGTTTGTAAAACCTGAAAAACACCCGGTCGTCGGCTTTGAACGGCTTCATATCTGGTACCAGACTTTCGCACCGCAACAGCACCAGGCTCAGGCCCCGGAAACGGTACGCGTGCAGGATTTTCGGGAAGTATTGGGTGGATTAACGGAAAAAGAAGCGCGTTACGAGGCTATGCGCTGCCTGTCTTGCGGCAACTGTTTTGAATGCGACGGCTGCTTCGGCGCCTGCCCGGAAGATGCCGTCATCAAACTTGGCAAAGGCAACCGCTACCGTTTCGACCTCGACAAGTGTACGGGCTGCGCCGTGTGTTACGAACAATGTCCTTGTCATGCCATCGAGATGGTGGCGGAGGTGAATTAAAGGGCAAAAAGCAAAGGGCAACTCGTTTTCCAATTAATCCAGCAACACGCCAGTAAGAACCAGTAAAATTTGCAACGATCATGTCAAAATCCAATATAAAAGTGACCGTCGACGGTAATGAGGCGACCGCTTACATCGCCTACCGGGTCAATGAGGTGTGTGCCATTTATCCCATCACCCCTTCCTCTACTATGGCTGAACTGGCTGATGAATGGTCGGCCAAAAAGATCAAAAACATCTGGGGGCATGTGCCCGAAGTGATCGAAATGCAAAGCGAGGGCGGCGCAGCGGGCGCTGTGCACGGGGCCTTGCAAACCGGTGCGCTCACCACTACGTTCACGGCTTCCCAGGGGCTCATGCTGATGCTTCCCAATATGTACAAAATCGCCGGAGAGCTCACCAGTGCTGTATTTCATGTGGCGGCACGTTCGCTGGCAGCGCAGGGGCTTTCTATTTTCGGCGATCACAGCGATGTAATGGCCGCCCGGACGACCGGATTCGCCATGTTGAGTTCCGCTTCGGTTCAGGAGGCGCATGATATGGCCCTGATCGCGCAGGCCGCTACCTTGCAGGCAAGACTGCCGTTTGTGCATTTTTTCGACGGTTTCAGGACCTCCCATGAAGTGAATAAAATTACCCTGATCCCCGATGAAACCATCCTGAGCATGATCAGCGAGAAGGATGTCATCGCACACCGGCGGCGCGCCCTCAGCCCCGAACGGCCATTTATCCGCGGAACGGCGCAGAATCCGGATGTATATTTTCAGGGGCGCGAGACGGTCAATCCGTATTACAACAACACGCCTGAAATCGTGCAAGGCGCCATGGATCGTTTTGCAGTGCTCACCGGCCGCCGCTACCAACTTTTTGAATATTTCGGTGCCCCGGATGCCGACCGGGTTATCCTGATAATGGGTTCAGGCGCCCAAACCGCTATTGAAACCTGTAAGCACTTCATGAAGTCCGGTGAAAAAATCGGCGTATTGCAGGTGCATTTATTCCGCCCGTTTTCCCTGCACCACCTGCTGGCAGTACTGCCCAAAACAGCGCGCAAAATTGCCGTACTGGATCGCTGTAAAGAACCCGGCGCAGCAGGCGAACCCCTTTACCAGGACGTGATTACCTCTTTGGTGGAAGGCCTGAACCAGGGACTGCTGGCTACAATGCCCCTGGTTGTCGGCGGGCGATACGGTCTGTCGAGCAAGGAATTTACTCCCGGCATGGTAAAAGGTATTTTTGATGAATTGAAAAAAGATAAACCCAAAAACCATTTTACCATCGGTATCCATGACGACGTGACGGAGACCAGTTTGACCTATGAAGAATTTGATCTGGAAGACCCTGGCTTGACGCAGGCGCTGTTTTTTGCCCTGGGCGCCGACGGTACGGTGGGGGCGAACAAAAACAGTATCAAAATCATCGGGGAAAATACGGACTTGCACGCACAGGGTTATTTTGTGTACGATTCCAAAAAATCGGGATCCCAGACGGTTTCACATTTGCGGTTTGGTAAAAACCCGATTAAAGCGCCGTACCTCATCCGGGAAGCCGACTTTTTGGCCTGCCACAAATTCAATTTTGTACAAAAAGTGGATATGCTCCGCTTTGCGAAACCCGGCGCTACTTTCCTGTTGAACAGCCCTTATGGTAAAGACGAGATTTGGGCACAATTGCCGGGATCGGTACAAACGGTTATTCGCGACAAAAACCTGCGCTTTTATGTCATCGACGCTTCGAAAGTAGCGGAGGAAGTAGGTATGGGCAGCCGGATCAATACCATTATGCAGGTCTGCTTTTTTGCACTTTCGGGTGTTTTGCCAAAAGAAGAGGCGATAGAGGCCATTAAACACGCTATTGAAAAAACATACAGCAAAAAAGGGGACGCTGTGGTCCAGCAGAATTTCCTGGCCGTAGATGCCACCTTGCTGCACCTGCATGAAGTGACGGAAAAACCGCTCACTGGTAGTCAAAGTGATTTTCCAGCTGTTGTGCCTGCCGGAGCGCCTGATTTTGTGCGCAACGTTACTGCGTTCATGATGGATGGCCGGGGCGACCAATTGCCCGTCAGCGCCATGCCCAACGACGGCACCTACCCCAGCGGCACCACCAAATGGGAAAAACGAAATATTTCAGAACTGGTACCGATCTGGGAACCGGATATCTGCATCCAGTGTGGCAATTGTAGTTTTGTTTGTCCGCACAGCGTTATTCGCTCCAAATTTTACCATGAAAACCACCTGAAGCAAGCTGCCCAGGATTTTCCTTCGGCGCCCATCAATGCCCGGGGTTTTCCGGAAACACGTTACACCCTACAGGTTTACCTGGAAGACTGCACCGGCTGCAACCTGTGTGTAGAGGCATGCCCTGCAATCGATCCGGCTGACGCTGCCCGCAAGGCAATCAACATGGCTCCTAAAACCCCCGTTCTGGAAAAAGGTAAAGCCGATATCCAGTTCTTTGAAAGCCTGCCTATGAACGACCGGACGGAAATCGACTTTTCGCTGGTGCGTGGTGCACAATTCCTCGAACCGCTTTTTGAATTCTCCGGCGCTTGTGCGGGCTGCGGCGAAACACCCTACCTGCGGATCCTGTCCCAGTTGTTCGGCGACCGCATGATTGTAGCCAATGCAACGGGTTGCTCTTCTATTTTTGGCGGCAACCTGCCTACCACGCCCTGGACGACCAACGCGCAGGGGCGCGGACCGGCCTGGTCCAATTCGCTGTTTGAAGACAATGCCGAATTTGGCCTCGGTATGCGCATTTCCGTTGACAAACACACCGAAATGGTCAGGGAATTGCTCGGCCGTATGAAAGGACTCATCGATGCACAACTGGTGGAAGATATTCTGACGGCTCCACAAAAAACTGAATCCGACCTGGCACTCCAGCGCGCCCGGGTAGAACGATTGAATACCATGCTGGATCAAATTAAACACCCCGATGCGGAACATTTGCGTTCCATTGCCGAGTACTTTGTCCGCCGGAGTGTCTGGCTGGTGGGCGGCGACGGTTGGGCCTACGATATCGGTTCTTCGGGCCTCGATCACGCACTGGCGAGTGGAAAAGATATTAATGTGCTGGTACTCGATACGGAAGTTTATTCGAATACCGGCGGGCAGATGTCCAAAGCCACCCCTACTGCCGCTACGGCAAAATTTGCAGCAGCAGGAAAAAGAGTGGGCAAAAAAGACCTCGCGATGCAGGCCATTTCCTACGGTAATGTCTATGTGGCACAAATTGCTATGGGCGCCAATCCGCAGCAAACCCTGCTCGCGTTGCGCGAGGCCGAAGCCTATCCGGGTCCTTCCATCGTTCTGGCTTACAGCCACTGTATTGCACACGGTATCGATATGGAAAAAGGGCTCGATCAGCAGAACCGCGCAGTTGCTTCCGGTTATTGGCCGCTGATTCGGTACAATCCTATGCTGCGGCAGGCGAAAAAGAATCCTTTTGTACTGGATTCTCCGAGGCCCACTATTCCGCTGACGGAATACGCATACAACGAACTCCGCTACCTGGATCTGAAACGCTCGAATCCGGAAGAAGCCGATTATTTGATGCGACTGGCCCAGGAGATTGTGGATTTGCGCTGGCAGAATTATGAAAATATGGCGGGATGGAAGGCTGAGGCGTTTCAGCCGATGGCGTAAAGATTTTAAGATGTAATGGAACACGGATTGGAAGGATTAGACACGGATCATTGAGTTTAAATCCTGTAAAATCCGTGTCTCATCCCTCCAATCCGTGTTCCATTATATCTTAAAAATCACCTTACCAGAAGCACACTACCGTTCACTTTCCGCCACTCCACCGGCCTCTGCACGGGCGCCAGTTGTATTTCCGCGTCGTACAAATACACGCCCGGCGGGGCGGGCTTGCCATTCAGGCGGCCATCCCAGCCGGTGTTCAGGTCTTTGCTTTCAAACAACAGGCTACCCCAGCGGTCGTAGATGCGCCAGTACCCCGCCAGAAACGGACAACCCGGAAACAATTGAAACAAATGGCCTGTTGCGGCGCTTTCCGGCGCAAAAACATTGGGTGCATACACCTTGCATTCTGCGCAATCGGATGCCTGAACCACAATAGTATCGGAAAAAGAACACTGCGCGGTGTTCAGTTGCAGGGCATATAAACCCGGAGCGGATACCTCCAGACTAGTTCCGCCTGCGCCGGTACTCCAGATCAACGATTGCCCAGCGGCAGTTTCCGGAGCGGTAAGCCGGATGGAAGCATCGGGGCATAAAATGGTGTCCGGCCCCAGAGATACATCAGCGGCGGATAAAAACCGGATATCGATGGCATCGGTTGCGGAGCAGCCGCCGGCTTGCGTAACAGTTACAGCAAACAAACCGGGGCTGTGTACGGTGGCGGTGGCACTGTTGTCGCCAGTATTCCACAAATATGTAGTTGAGGGTTGCGTTCCGGCCTGGAGTTGAATGGTGTCGCCGGGACAAAGCGTAGTATCGGCTCCCAGGTCGAGCACCGGTGGCGTAAGTACGGTGATCAAAGTAAAAGAAGAATCCTGGCAACCGGCAACGGTAAAAACATGCCGAACCAGGTAAGACCCGGGCTGATTAAACCGGACATTTTCTACCGACGCGCCGGTCGCTCTGGCAGGGATGCCGCCTTCAAAAGTCCATTCGGATGCCCCGAATACCGGCTCCTGTATACCTGCCTGGCGTTTAAAATTGATGGCTGTCCCTGTACAGATCAAAGTATCGCTCATGGTAAATCCCGCATGAACAGGCCCGGGATCTACACAGAAATCAGTGATAGTCAAGGGATAATCAGTTGTGGTAGCAAAATCTTCCTGCAGGCAAGTCGTCGGCGCACTTAGCCAGTCAATCGTTTCCGAATGCAACAGGGTGTCGCGCAACTGGAGTCCGCAGGAATAAGGGAAAAAACAATCATCGTAGGCAGTGCCGTCGGTATCGGAACACGTAATGGCAAAAGCATCGGAACGTATACCCGAAGCGCGTACGTATCCTTTCGAAGGGGCGCCCGAAGCCTGTTCGGCAAATTGGCCGGAAAAATAGACTTCCCGTTGCATCAGATTCCCGTCGGCATCAAAAGTAAGCGCGATTTTTTCTCCACCAGTGGTGTAAAAAATGCCCGACAAACGGCTTCCGTCGCTGGAAACAGCCAATTCCTGACCGATAATATTGGGCAAAAATGCGGTATAACCGCACCGTGATTTTTTAAACCACAACCAGTTAAACTGTTCGTCCATCACGCCCATCCCTGTCCAGGTAACATCGCTGGCGCTGCAACGGAAAGCGATACGCCCGCCGGGAAGAGGGCTTAAAGCGGCGAGGTGGACTACCGGGAAAAAAGCAACCTGCTGAACAGTTCCTCCCGCATCGATGCGGAATAATATCGTTTGTTCGGGCCCGATCAAGGTGCCGTTTTCAATTTTTGAAACAAGCAGGGATAGCATAATATCGCCGTTGCTGCAACGCACCAGCGATTCGACGGTGTAAAAATCCATTTCCCCCGCTTCAAGCCAGCGTTCCCAGAGCACCTGACCGCCGTTACTTATTTTTCCCACATATACTTTTCGGGTACCCTTGCCCTCGGAAGCGTAATAAATATGCCCCTCGTCGGTGCAGACTTTACTGTTTTGCCAAAGGCAAGGCGCGTATTTCGACCATTGCATTTCACCTGCCGCACTGGTTTTGAGCAGCATACCTCCCGTGATAAAAGTGTTTTTTTCTTTTAATGAACTGATAATTAAACCGTTGTCGGAGGTTGTGCGGATGGCAAGACCGGTAGGAAAATAACTTTCCGCATCGGCAGACGTATATGTTTTGTTCCACACCAGTTGACCGGTGTGGCTGGTTTTGGTAACAAATGTTTTGGGATGGTCGCCCTGAATCGCGCCGGTTACAAAATATCCTTGAGCCGTATCGCCGTAAATTTCTTCCGGGATAAAAAAAGTGCCGCTGGGGTTGGTATACAACTTCTGAAATGCCTGGGCTGTAGCCTGCCTGACCCCAAACACCAGGACCCCAATCGCTGCTATTCTGAGGTAAATAGACATGCTGTTTGGGCGTATTTGAACGGACCTGACTTGAAAAAATGCGTATCCGTATCTATTCATGTTGCGTTAGTAAGGCCCTAAAGTAACCTTTTCCGGGTTTTTCTGTAAATTATAATTTTACCTTTGCCGCCTATTGTATAAAAAATGCGCAGCCTTCCTTCCCTCCTCGATAGTATCAACGATTACTTCGTTGCACACCCTTTTCCAGCAACCCCTTCTGAATTATATGAGCCGTGCGCCTATATGATGACCCTGGGAGGCAAGCGTTTGCGACCGGCCATATTGCTGATGGGGTATGAAATTTTTCGCGATGATACCGATCGGGCACTCCCGGCAGCTTGGGCAGTGGAATTGTTCCACAATTTCACCCTGATGCATGACGACATCATGGATGCCGCTCCGCTTCGCAGGGGAAATCCGACGGTGCATACCCGATGGAATACCACCACGGCAATCCTCAGCGGCGATGTGATGCTGATTCAGGCATACCGGCACCTGGCGCGCACTGGTGATGCAACGACAGTACTTGCGCTGTTACAAACGTTCAATCGAGTGGCAACGGAAGTGTGCGAAGGCCAGCAGATGGATATCAACTTTGAAACCCGTTCGGATGTAAGTATACCCGAGTATATGCGCATGATTGAAATGAAAACGGCGGTATTGCTGGGAGGCGCGCTCGAAATGGGCGCCATTTGCGCCGGCGCCACAGCCACTGATGCCGAACATTTGTACCAGTTCGGTCGCCTTGCAGGCATCGCTTTTCAGATTCAGGACGATTTGCTCGACACATACGGCGACCCGGCCAAATTTGGCAAACAAGTAGGCGGCGATATTTTGCAAAATAAAAAAACGCTGCTGGTGCTGAAAACCCTGGAATCTGCGCCGGACAACGACATCAAAGAACTGATGCAATGGATGCAAACAGGCGCGGAAAACCCGGAACAAAAAGTGGAAGCCGTACGCGCCATTTTTGACCGCAATGGTATTCCGCAACAGATCGCTGCGGAAAAACTAAAATACCAGGAAGCGGCCTTCCATCATTTGGCTTCCGTAGAAGCCCCTCCGGGTAGAAAAGAAGTCTTGGAAAAAATGATTGGGGACTTGCTGGAACGGGAAAGTTGATTCAGGTGTTTTGGTGTTTTAGGGTTTTGGTGTTTTAGAATGGTAACGCTTGGTATTTGTGCATTCCCCCAAAAGTGTTGAATATAGTTAACCTTTGCAAACTAATGCCAAGCGTTACCATTCTAAAACACCAAAACCCTAAAACACCAAAACACCAAAATAGTACTTTTGCCCCCTCTAACCACCGACCACACCCACACAATCATAAAAAGTAATTGATGAAAAAGCACAATTTTTCTGCGGGCCCGGCCATTCTGCCGGCACCGGTTTTGAAAGAAGCAGGCAAAGCAGCCGTTAACTATCAGGGTATGGGCTTGAGCCTGCTCGAGTTGTCGCACCGCGGCCCGGAGTTCACCGCCATCATTGAAGAGGCGAATGTTTTGATGAAAGAAATTATCGGATTGCCCGAGGGTTATCATGTGCTCTGGCTTTCCGGTGGCGCGAGTACCCAGTTTTTTATGGCGCCGATGAACCTGCTGAACCCGGACGAAACGTCAGCATATACCGACACGGGTACCTGGGCCAATAAAGCCATCAAGGAAGCCAAAGGATTCGGCAACGTGCAGGTGCTGGCTTCTTCCAAAGAACAGAATTATAATTTTATTCCCAAAGGATACAAGATACCGAAAGACGTAAAATACCTGCACCTCACCAGCAACAACACGATTTTTGGCACCCAACTCCACAAGTTTCCCAAATCGCCCGTGCCCTTGGTGTGCGACATGTCGTCCGACTTTTTGAGCCGCCCCTTCGATCCCTCGCAGTTCGGCCTCATTTATGCCGGCGCACAAAAAAACCTCGGACCTGCCGGCACCACGGTCGTGATCGTTCGCGAAGACCTGCTGGGAACTGTAAAACGTCACCTGCCTTCCATGCTGGATTACCGCACGTTTATAGCGGAAAATTCACTGTACAACACGCCGCCTGTATTCCCGATTTACGTGAGTTTGCTCACCCTGCGCTGGATCAAAAAGAACGGCGGATTGAAAGGCATGCAACGCAAAAACAAAACAAAAGCCGCCGTTTTATACCAGGAAATCGACCGCAATCCATTGTTCAAAGGCACCACGGCCCGTGAAGACCGCTCTTTGATGAACGTTTGTTTTGTGATGGAAGAAAAATACGCAGGGCTCGAAAAAGAATTCCTGAAAGAAACGGAAGCGCACGGCATGGTCGGCCTCAAAGGCCATCGCTCCGTGGGTGGTTTCCGGGCCAGCATTTACAACGCCATGCCGAAATCGAGCGTGCAGGCGCTTGCTGATCTGATGGCGGATTTTGCCAAACGGAAAGCATAAACGTGAGTGGTGAGTCGTGAATCGTGAGTGGCATTGTGGTTGAAGAAAATTGAGTACTTCCTTTAACCACAATGCCACTCACGACTCACGATTCACGACTCACGATTTCGCTATGAAAAAAAGCCAAAAATACAAGGCCACCATCCGCCCGGATGGACTCGAACTGCCGGTGGATATCACGCTGGAGCGCAGGTCGGATACCCGATTCGGCATGACCGGACGGCGGGTGACCCTGCGCCTGCCGACCGGCGTGACGGCTGATGCGATCCGCCAGCAACTTTCGGCGCTGGAAGTCTGGGTGTGTAAGGTTTTTGAAGAAAAACCGGCTTTGAGGGAGGCTTTTACAGAAAAAATTTACCGTTCAGGCGATGTGCTGGAAGTAGGCGGCCGGCGATACACCCTGCAGGTCAGCATCGAAGCGCGGGGGACGCATACCGCCAAAATGAACGGCAATGTGATTTCCCTTCAAATCAGCGACCGATCGACGCCCTTGAACCGGACAAAAGCCATCAAATCGCTGATGAGCCGCGTGGTGGCCAGCGATTTTTACCCGGAAATTCGCCGCCGGGTGTTGGACTGGAACGACCGCACTTTTCGCCAGCACGTGCAAAGTGTCAACCTGAAATACAACCACAGCAACTGGGGCAGTTGTTCGGCCCGCAACAACGTCAACCTCTCCACCCGGCTGCTCTTTGCGCCTACGGATGTACAGGATTATGTCATCCTGCACGAACTGGCGCACCTGGTCGAACTCAACCATTCCGACCGTTTCTGG
>JADLCC010000080.1 GCA_020847425.1 Saprospiraceae bacterium | reverse complement strand
TTACAGGAAGTTGGCAACCATCCCTTCTTTCAAGGAGTCGATAGTCGAACAAATTCTGGAAGATCACTATGGAAATGTCTGGATTGCCGCACACGATGGTCATGTATTCAGGTTCAGCCCCGGAGGCCGCGAAATCCGGCATTTCAACTTTTCTGAAATGTTTGCAGAATCAGATAAAAACCTGACAACCAATGCAATACTGGAAGATGTTGAAGGCAGCATGTGGGTAGGTACCAGCAGGGGTTTGCTCGAAATCCTCAACCCGGCTGTTCATGAGGCGCCCGCATATCGCCTGTTGCAAAACAATCCCGAAAACCCACAATCATTGAGCTGGAACTGGGTTTTATGTCTGTACCAGGACCCGGCCGTTCCACACCTGCTGTGGATCGGTACACGCGGCGGCGGTTTGAACTGTTATGATAAAAAAACGGGCCTTTTTTGTCATTATTCGGAAGTAAACGGGTTGGCCGACAATGTGGTTTACGGTATAGTACCCGATGACGAAGGCAACCTTTGGTGCAGTACCAACCGTGGACTTTCACGTTTTACACCCCAAACCCGTGTTTTTGTCAATTATTACGAATCCGACGGGTTGCAAAACAGCGAGTTCAATACGGGCGCAGCGCAGCGCAGTACAGATGGATCCTTTTTGTTCGGCGGAGTCAATGGACTTACTGTTTTTGATCCTAAAGCCATAAAACTGAGTTCGGAACCGCCTCCGGTAGCGATAACAAGTATTCGGGTAAGGGGCAATTTGCTGAGGCCTGCCCGGGAAGGTTCTCCATTGCAGTTTGCGCCCTATTTTGAACAAACGCTCACCCTGCCGTTTTCAGAAAACAATATCACTTTTGAGTTTGCTGCACTGGATTTTGCCAACCCTGCTACCAATCGCTACCGTTATCAAATGAAAGGTATCGACCGGGACTGGATAGAAGCCGGCGCCACGCACTCCGCCAATTATGCCAGTTTACCGCCCGGCACTTATGTCTTCCAGGTACAAGCCGCTACCGCCGACGGCCCCTGGAACCCTCAGGGCGCCACTTTCCATCTGGTTATTCTGCCGCCCTTGTACCGCAGTTGGGCCGCTTACCTGTTTTATATAATGCTGATCGCCGGCGCTGCCTGGAGTTTTATCCGTTTTCGCGAGGAACGCCTCCGCGAGCACCATGTATTGCAACTAGAACAACAGGAATCGGAACGGCTCAAGGAACTCGACTCGTTTAAAAACCGCTTTTTTGCCAATATCACCCACGAATTCCGCACCCCGCTAACCATCATTCTGGGCCTTGCGGAGCGGCTCAAACGCGGGGAAACCAACGACAGTGTACAGGGCAGCGCCGGGAATATTATGGCACAAAGCAACAACCTGCTCGACCTGGTGAATCAGATGCTCGATTTGGCCAAACTGGAATCGCATGGGCTGACCTTACACCCTGTCCAGGGCAATTTAAACGCATTTACCCGCAGCCATGTGGAATCTTTTTATCCTTTGGCGGCCTACAAAGATTTGCAGTTAAACCTGGAAACAGAACAACCTGACCTCGTGCTGGATTTTGACCCGCAGCATTTCCGGCAAATACTGAACAACCTGATTTCCAATGCCATACGCCATACGCCTTCAGGGGGAAACATTACTGTGCGCTTGTTTGGCAACACGGAACGGCAAGCGGTCCTGGTCATTTCCGATACCGGAGTGGGTATCCTGCCGGAAGATTTACCGCATATTTTCGACAGGTTTTTCCAGGGAAGTGTTTACCGTCAAAACCAAAGCACCGGCGGGATCGGACTGGCCCTTACCCGGGAATTGGTGCTGTTGGCAGGCGGCGATATTCAGGTAAGCAGTGAACCCGGCAATGGCGCCACCTTTACAGTTACCCTGCCTATAACCAACACCGCCGCTCCGGTTGCCGACGAATCGCTGGCAGCCCTCCCGCTTTCCGCTATGTTGCTGGGAACGGAGGCGTCGACACCTACCGGCCCGCTTCCTTTGCTGCTCGTGATAGAAGACAATTCGGAGGTAGCCGACTACCTGCGCCTTTGTTTGAACGGGCATTACCACCTGCTGTTTGCCGCCGATGGCAGCAAAGGCATACAAATGGCATTCGAGCATATTCCCGATCTGATCATTTCAGACATTATGATGCCCGAAAAAGATGGCCTGGAGGTGACCGATATACTCAAAAACGACGAACGCACCAGCCATATCCCGATCGTTCTGCTCAGCGCCAAAACGCAGTTAGGCGACCGGCTGGAGGGCCTGCGCCGGGGCGCCAATGCCTACCTGAGCAAACCTTTTAACGAACGGGAACTCCTGCTCATACTGAACAATCAACTGGCGTTTCAAAAAAACTGGAAACAACGGTATGCAGCGCTGGAGAAAGGACTGCCGGCCGAAACGGTGGCTGCATCCACCTCAGCCGTACCCAATGATGCTTTTCAGGCAGAAGATGAATTCATCAAAAAGTTATTCGGGATTTTTGAAACCCATTATCCGGATGAACACTTTAACCTCGACCAACTTTGCCGACTGATCGGCATGAGCAGCTCCCAACTCCACCGCAAACTGTCCGCACTCACCGACCAGCCTGCCATGCAGATGCTGCGCACTTTCCGCTTGAATAAGGCCCGCGAACTGCTGCTGACGCGCCGCGAACTGCATGTAGCCGAAGTTTGTATGCAGGTCGGATTCAGCAATCCTGCTCATTTTTCCCGGATGTTTTCCAAAACCTTCGGAATGGCGCCTTCGGCAGTGAGGAATGAATCTTAGGTGGTTATTGGTTACATGATTAATAAAACAAAGTAAAAACAAACCTTTTTCAACTGTTTTATCCTAGAACCCAAAAATTACTGCTTTATTTGTCGATTAGAAAACCAAATCATTTCAACCTATGACAAAGGCAGCCAAAACAGTTTATTATTTCGGGTTTTACCTGTTCGCATTGGGACTCACCCTCGTTGTCGCTCCCAATATGCTCTTATCCATGTTCGGGTTCGACCCCACCAGTGAAGTATGGATAAGGGTACTTGGGGCAGTTGTTTTCACCATCGGAATTTATTACACCTCCACAGCGCCAACCAATAACGAGACCTTTTTTAAGGCTACCATTTACAGCAGGTCTTCCATACTAGTCTGGTTTGCACTTTTTGTGTTGCTGGGTTGGGCCAAACCGGCGCTGATTTTGTTCGGCGGTATCGATGTTTTGGGCGCTTTATGGACCTGGAGCGCTATGCGAAAATAACCGGGATTCCGTTCCTTTTTTATTGTTCAAACAGGATCATCGCCGAGATGCCTGGCACTTCTGCATGAGACCTTGTCTCCTCGCGGATACCTTTTTCATTTATCACATCGCCCTCCAGCACTACCGCCCACTTCCCGGGTGGTAATTGCACGGTTTTCGCCGCCGGATTACCGTTAAAAATAACCAGAATATTCTTCCAGGCATCGCCGTTGGCGTTACCTGTGATTTGATAGGCCAGCAAATTGGATGCGTTGGTATCCAGGAATTTTAAATGGGTTCTGATCATTTCTGCGCTGGGCATCCGAAAAGCAGGGTGGTTTTTTCTCAGTTGAATCAAGTCGCGGAAATAGTCGAACACGGCTGCATATTGCGTTTTGCGACTCCAGTCGATCTGATTGATGGCATCCGGCGAATTGAATGAGTTTTCGACGCCTTGTTTGCTGCGCAGCATTTCCACGCCTGCGTGCAGAAAACTCACGCCCTGGGAAGTCAGTACCATGGCGGCAGCCAGCTCTTGCATCTTTATGCGCTCGGCTTCGGAGGCATCCGGGCAGGACAGTGCAAGCCGGTCCCATAGCGTATGGTTGTCGTGACAATCCACATACGTAATCGTCTGAAACGGTTCTTTTGCCCAGGGCGCTTTGGAATAATTGACTTTGCTGTAATCCACCTGCGGGTGCTTCGTCGAAGCGACAATGCCGAACTTGATGCTTTCCTCCTGCCCAGGCCGGCCGCTGACAAAACCCCGTTCTTCATGGTTGAACACAGAGCCTTTGAGTGCATCGCGAAAATCGTCGCTAAATGCCGCAATGCGGTCGAGCCGGTGCGTATTGGCTTTGATCGCTTTCAGTGAATCCGGCAAGGGGCTGGCTCCTGCGGTCCATCCTTCTCCGTAAATAAAAATCGTCGGGTCGATGGCATGTAACTCCGCGCTGATGCGGTTCATGGTTTCTATGTCGTGAATACCCATCAGGTCGACCCGGAACCCGTCGATATGGTATTCCTGTACCCAGTATTTGAGCGATTCGATCATATATTGGCGCATCATGGCGCGTTCGGAGGCTGTTTCATTGCCGCAGGCAGAAGCATTGGAGTATTTTCCGTCCGCATTTTGCCGGTAATAATACCCCGGCGCCACGCGGTTAAACACAGACTCGTCGGTAGCGCCGGTATGGTTGTACACCACGTCCATGACGACGCGGATGCCATTGCGGTGCAGCGTCTGTATGGCTTGTTTGAATTCCCGTATCCGTACGGCGCCGTCAGCAGCATCCGTGGCATAACTGCCTTCCGGAACATTGTAGTTTTCGGGATCGTATCCCCAGTTGTACTGCGGCACTTGCGGCGGCAGGCTTTCATCCACCGAACTGGAGCGGTAATCAAACACCGGAATCAGGTGTAAATGCGTGATACCCAGTTCTTTCAGGTGGTCGAGCCCGGTGCGTTGTCCGGCCACATTGTGCGTGCCCGTTTCCGTCAATCCCAGGAATTTTCCGCGGTGTTTGATGCCGGAATTGATGTGGGCCGACAGGTCGCGCACGTGCAGTTCATACAGGATTATATCGGTAAATGCCGCCTGAGATGGGCGTTTGTCATCATTCCAACCGGCCGGATTGGTTTTTGACAGGTCGATAATCATACCGCGTTGCCCGTTCACGCCCACTGCTTTGGCATACGGATCGGGGGTTTCCGCCAGCCACTTGCCGCCTGTTTGTACCTGAACGGTATAGTATTTCCCCTGCATATCGCCCTTCAGCGCAATGCTCCAAACCCCCGATTTACCTTTTTTCATATCCAGGGTTCGCAGCGGATTTCCCGTCGAGCCGTTTTCATACAAATGAAACCGCACAGCCTGCGCTGCGGGCGACCAGAGTTTAAAAACGGTGCCGGATGCAGACCAACTTATCCCGAGGTCATTGCCTCCATAAAAAGGATATTGATCATACGTCAATGGTGTGACTTGGCCGGTTTTTGAACTGCGGCAGGCTGTCCATAACAGAACAACCACAAAAAGAATACTGAGAAGAAAGATCGTACGCATAGACAAAGGTGAAGTGTAAAACTGAATTGCCGGATACCTTTTTGTGTTTTAGTGTTTTGGTTTTTTTGTGTTTTAGAGGGTACATTGCCCAAAGATTAAAAAATGGCTCAAGCAAAGTGCTCTGAAACACAAAAAAACTAAAACACTAAAACACAAAGAAATAATCAGTTTGGGTTAAATTTTCTCCCATTGGTCGATTTGAGGCGGTTCCCAGCCACTACGTTCTGAGAAATAAGTTTGACCGCTGCAACATTTCCCTGTACAAAATACTCTTTGACTGGAGATTACTCTTGCAAAAAAATAAGCACTATGAAAACAACTACACACGCATTGACTTACGGGCTTTTATTGCTCGCCTTTTTCAGCGTCCAAACCATCAAAAGCCAGACCCAGGTTGCAGGTTCCATCAGCGACGCCAATGGGAAGTCGCTACCGGCAGCCTCCGTATTATTGCTCAACGGCGCCGATTCCACGCTGGTCAGGGGCCAACTCAGCGGCTTAGACGGCACATATAAATTTAACGAAGTTGCTGCCGGTGAGTACCGGATAGGCGTTAGTATGCTGGGATTTTCCTATAACCTATCGCCGCTTTTTACACTGAACAACAGCACGGCTGTAAAAGACCTGGGTCAAACTGTCCTCCAGGAGGCCGCAGAAGTGCTCGGGGAAGTCAGTATTGTAGCAAAAAAGCCGCTATTTGAACAAAAAATCGACCGCATGGTGATCAACGTTGCCAACAGCGCCACCAACGCAGGCAGTTCGGCGCTCGAAGTGCTGCAACGATCACCTGGTGTGCTGGTCAACCGCCAGAACAACGCCATTTCCCTCGCCGGCAAAGCGGGTGTGGTGATTATGATCAACGGAAAAATCAACCGGATGCCCGGCGATGCCATCGTCCAGATGCTACAGGGTATGAATTCCGACAACATCGAACGCATCGAACTGATCCATACGCCGCCGGCCAGTTTCGACGCGGAAGGCAATGCGGGTATCATCAATATTGTCCTGAAAAAAACCGCAGACGACGGGCTGAACGGCAGTTATTCGCTGAATGCAGGTTATGGAAGAAGAGAGAAATATGGCGCGGGAATGAACATGAATTTCCGCAGGAAAAAAGTCAACATCTACGGCAATTACGACTACCGGTACGACAAAAATTTGCAGGTTTTTACCAATTACAGGGGAATTCAGGACCTGGCGAATTTTATTGAAACCGAAAGTTACAGCGACCGCGACCCGAACCTGCACACCCAGAATGCGCAATTGGGCATGGATATTCAGATTTCGCCTAAAACGGTGGTTGGCGCACTGGGTACTTTTTTTGACCGATACTGGGACATGAACGCCGTAAATGATGTAAAATATTCCACCAACGGCGCCGTCAGCAACAACCTGCAAATGTTGACCACAGAAGTCAACCACTGGAATTCCTGGACCGGCAATGTGAACCTCACCCACCAGTTTTCCAAAAACAAAACCCTGAGTGTGGATGCCGATTATGTGTACTACCACATCGACAACCCCAGCACCTACGATATTCAGGACACTGGCCCGGATGAGGACCGAAACCTGCGTATTTTTAAGGATACACCTATTAAAATCGGCGTGCTGAAAGCGGATTATACCCAGCATTTCGGCGACAAAATCCAGTTGGAAACCGGCGTCAAAGCAGCTTCTTCGCGTTTCGACAACGACGTAAGGGTGGAAGAACTGGAACAGGCCAACTGGATTGCCGATCCCGATCTGACCTCGCAGTTCCACCTCCTGGAGGACATCGCGGCGGCTTACTCTTCTTTTAGCCTGAAAGTGAACGCCAAAACGGACATCAAACTCGGGCTGCGCTATGAATACACCCGCACCAACCTGGGTTCGGTAGAACAACCCAATGTGGTGGACCGCCGTTACGGCAGCTGGTTCCCCAGCGCCTATATTTCGCGCAAAATCAATGAGCAGCAAAACATCAATTTATCGTACAGTCGCAGGGTGTCGCGGCCGGGATTCACACAATTGGCGCCATACCTGATTTTTTACGACCCGACCACCCTCGAAGGCGGCAACCCCGCCTTGCAGCCCTCGTTCACCAATTCCTTGAAGTTTGATTACCGCTTGAAATCCTGGCAGTTTTCGATAGAATACAGCCGGGAAGACCAGTCCATCCGGGATATCCCTGTTTTGGATATTGTAAAAAACACGCAGTTCAATCGCCCACAGAATATCGGAAATGCCCAAACGCTGTTCGCGTCCCTGTTTTTCCCGCTGCACCCGGCCAAATGGTGGGATATGCAGAACAACATTATGCTGATCAGCCAGGAATCCATGTTCGAATATGAAGGTGTGGACCTGAGCATCGGCAATACTTTCTGGGGACTCAATTCCACCCAGTCCTTCACTTTACCCAAATCATTTTCACTGGAAATTTCTGCCAATTTCTATTCTCCGGGCTATTGGGGTATTTACAAATGGAGACCGAATGGCAGTGTCACAGCCGGACTGCAAAAAAAGTTAAGCGAAAAGTGGGGGACTCTGAATTTGAATGTCAGTGATATTTTCCTGACCAACAACTGGTTTGGGTCGGCCTTCCAGCCGGAGGTTAACCTGCGTTTAAAAAACTCTTACCAGCAGACCGAGCGGACCTTTATGCTGACCTGGACCAATAAATTTGGCAATAATAAATTGAAAGACGCGCGGAATCGGGCCCGTGGCGCTTCGGATGAAATGCGGCGGCTGTAAGAGCAGTTTCGAGTATCAACACGGATAACCAATAACGGATAACGGATAACTATTTAGTACTTCGTCCCCATCGGGTGAAATACCTTCCAGCTGTGCCAGAACTCCTGGTAGGCATTTACCTTTTTCAGGTTGGTTTTTTTAGTCTCTGCGGATGCGAGAGCCCGACCGGCCAGGTCATAACAAGCCGTGCCCGATTTCAGGGTATCATTTTGCAAAACAAACCTGGTATCGGCATCCGGGCGTTCAAAAGCGGCGAAACTCAGACTGTCTGCGGCCAGGACAAGGACAATTGGCGTTTTCCCAACGGTTTCGTTGATGATCCGTTCTTTTTGCAGTCGATTCCAGTCGAATGCTTTTGAATCGTTGCCCAGTTCTATGCCTACAACCCATGATTTTTCCTTCCAGGACAGGCTGTCCGTTCGGGTCAGGTCGCTTTTGCCTTTGCCGCTTTCATAGTTTTTCATATTGTCATACGCTTCGGCATACGTTGGATCGGGCTGCATGATCAGGCTCCCCGGGTAGAGGCGCAGCCATTTGCCCAGGGTCATTTGTTCGCAAGGCAACTCGGGCAACACGGCGCCTTTCAGTGGGCCCGCGACGGCTACTCCATTCTCCTGCCGCCACCAGCTACCCGTGGTCGCATCTTCAAACAGGGCATTAAAATGATCCATACCAACCAGTCGAAACTGCTCCGGACGACCATCCACTTCCGGCAAAAAAACACGGCCGCTTCTGCAAACAGTGCAATATGTCACCATAACAGACTGATTACCAATCTTATCTCTGACCTGGTGGTGGTAGCCGATAAACTGGATCGGGTAAGCCTTGGCCAAGCCGTTGCGTTCGATACCGATGATCAATCTGTTGGAATCCACCTTATTTTCCGCAGCGCCTTTCATTAAAAGTTGAC
>JADLCC010000079.1 GCA_020847425.1 Saprospiraceae bacterium | reverse complement strand
TATCCCACATGGGAGAGGTATTTAAAAAATTGCCTTTCCACAGTTGTGCAACGGCCCCGTTATCGAGGTCGTAGGTGTAATGCAGTTGTGCCGGATCGCCAACCTGCACAGCGTGTACGATCCGTTTTCTTTTAGTTTCCGGGAAAAAATTAGGCTTTCCGTTGTATTCAGGCGACACGGGATAATGTCTCAGATCGATATCCATAAATGAACGAAACACCAAAGGTTGCAGCGCTTTCAGCCCGATGGGATCAGAAGCCGGCACCGACAAGGTAGAACTCAGTGTGTGCAATGCCGCAGGGCGGGACACAGGTCCTTCCACCCAAAGCCCGATATAGGGTTCCAGCCAGGCTTCCATTTTGTAGTTGACAAGTTCAATCGGGACATCTCCTGCCGGTAAATCAATTTCGGCAACACGTTCATTGCTGGAGTGCGTCCATGCATCCGGCAGCAGTTCTTTGCCATTCACTTTTAAGGAGGATCGGCCGGAAATCTGTAAAACCAACCTGTGCCTGCCTGCTTCCGGCACTTTCAGATTGCCGGTAAACGTGGTGGCATAACCGTCTTCTTTTTTGGCAACTTCCCAACTCAGTTTTTGTGTTGTACCTTCCAGATCGCTTTTTTTGCCGGCAAATTCCGATGCACTGCGGAAGTTGCCATAAATAACACTGTAATTGAAAGGGCCGGCCTGAACAAGCGCGCCTTGTTTGGGCACAATCCTGAAATTGCGAAATGCAACGGGGCCGTGATCGCCCTGTATCAAAAAAGGGCCGGTGCTTGCTTCGTTTTCCGAAATGGGTCCTCCGGTGGGTCCGGTAAGTTCCAGGTTTTCATGGATGACTGCGCCATTTAATACCACTTTCAAGAGCCGGGCATTGCTCGTTTTTTTGCCGGAAAAATCAAATCGCGGCGCCTGAAAACTGATGTCGATATGTTGCCAAAGGCCGGGCGCCAGGCAGGCATTCAGTCGGGGTGGCACCCCATCGAACAACACTTCCGCAGGATTCCAGCGCCGGCGGGCAAAAATGCCGCCACAATCGGCAAAAGTTGGATTTTGCACGCCCCAACTGTCCATTAATTGCACCTCATACCGCCCTTGCAGGTAAAAACCGGAATTGGAATGAACGGCCATCATAAAATCGAAAGAAACGTCGATATCTCCGTATTCCTTGACAGACAATAAGTTGGAGCGGTTTTTAGCGTCGGGCAGGTTCGCCAACACACCTGTGCCTTTCACGATATTCATTTGATCCTGCGTTTGCAGGTCGACAGATGCATCCGAAGCAATTTGCCAGTTTTTGGCGTCGGATTTCCAAAAGGAAAGGTCTGTCAGTGGTAAAATTTCCTGTGCATGAGCCATTACTGCGGAAAAGCACAACAGCCAGAGGGACAAAATTTTGGTTGAAAAAAGACGGAGCATATGTTTGTTTTAGGCAATCAAGTAGTAGTGATGGTTTGATGGTTGTTGAGGGGTTGAGGGGTTGAGGGGTTGAGGGGTTGAGGGGTTGAGGGTTGAGATAGTTGAGGGTGATAACTATAAGCCTGAGTTACTACGCTCAACCTTCTCAACGCTCAACAATTCAACCCAATATTCAATCCTCCTCCTCATCCATTTCCTCCAGATAATCCATCATGATTTCAAAAAGAGGGCGGTGTTCAGGCACGAACAATTCTTCAGTAAGGTGCTCTAAATCAAACCATTGCACTTCAGCGATATCATCGTTTGGAGCAGGCTTGCCATCCACCAGCGTACAGGCATACAAGTGGGTCATGATGCTGTCGAAAGCATCGTGGTAGCGCCAGTCATCAATTTTGCAGGAGCCCAGGTAGGTCAGTTCATCGATAGTCAGTTCGCCACACTCTTCGCCGAGTTCGCGCAAAACAGCGTCTTCATAACTTGGATCGGAAGGGTCGGTGAAGCCGCCCGGAAAACGATACCGCGTTTCATTGGCTTTCCTGGCCAGCAAAACCTCCGTGTAATCGTTGCGAAAAACGGCAATATCAACCGTCGGGTATACCGTCGGGAAACGGCGGATATTGGCATAAATCATACCCGCCCGGAAATCGCGCAGGTTGTTCAAGGTGGAAAGTTCCGGTTCTTCCGGAAAATCCTCTTCCTGCGCTTCCAGCACTTCCGCGGTGTAACGGCCGGAGTAACGGTCTACAAAATTCTCGCGTGTGCCGTAAAGTGTAACGGTGCCCTCCGGGCGAATTTCGAGGATCCGGCGATCCAGTTCCTGGCTCCAGATGCGGTCGTCCGGCAAATCGGGCATTTCCTCTACGCGTAGTTTGCCTTTAAATTTTTCCTCAAACATCAAACGCCGCAGTTCAAAATCAAGTGGGTTGTGCAACCCCGGGGCCGGGTTGGAGGTCAGAAATGCCGCTACATGGCTGTGCTTTTGCTGCATCGTTGTGATGAGGCTGGCGTGCACTTTATTGAGTTCAAAAACCTGGAAACGACCGATAATTATCCCGGTACCACTTTTCTTGGGCATAAACAGAGGAGGATTTAGTTTTTAATACGGCTGCGGGCCGCGTGCGGCGAAGGTCTCACAGATTTTTGAAAAACCAGGGATTCCGGTCAATTATGTAACGATGAAATACGAAGTTCGCGGTTTTTAACGTATCACTGTTATATCGCCGCTGAACAGTTCGGTGACGCCATCGATAAATTCCACTTTTGCCTGCCATATAAAAACACCGGGACTAACGGGTTGCCCCCGGAATACGCCATCCCAACCCTGCATTTCATCGTTGATCGGCAAGTGTTCGACATCATACAACTGGCTGCCCCAGCGGTCATAAATCCGCATCCACTGAATGTCTTTCACTCCTTTCCCAAACAGATTGAAAAAATCGTTTTTGCCATCCCCGTTGGGAGATATAACATTGGGCGGGTACAATACCCGGTTGGTATTTACCCGCAAAAGGGTGCGCGCCTGGGCAATACAGCCGTTTAAATCCTTGATTGTCAACGTATACGTTATGGTTTCAATAGGTCTTGCAAATGGAGAAGAACAGTCAGGGCACGACAATCCACCCACCGGCGTCCATTCCCAGGAAGCCACAAAATTTTCCGGCATGTTCAGTTCCGGTATCAGTTGCACGGAATCGCCCAATGCAATTAAACTGACTGCATCCAAAGCAAGTTCCGGGAAAAACGGTGTTTCTATTTCCCAGGTTTCTATCGAAGTGCAGCCGTAATCATCCTCAACCACCAACTCGTAAATGCCTGGCGTCATCGCGTCAAAGGAGCCCCCGGATTGATAGGAGTCGCCACCATTGATAGAATAACGGAATGGCGCTTTACCACCGATGACCGACCCAAAATCCACCGCTCCTGTCATGGTATGACAATCGGGTTGCCAGATTACAGGGGTGAACTCGGGCGGCAAAACCTCTGCAACGGTAACCTGAGCCGCCGATGTACAGCCGTTGGCCGGGTTAGTCACCAGCATGCTGTAGGTGCCCGGGGCTGCGATCATGGGTGTCGCCGAACTGGCTCCTGCGGTAATCTGGCCGTTGGAACTGCTCCATGCAAAACCCACATTGGGAACAGTGCTGCTCCCGGATAGCGCTACTTGCTGCCGGTTGCAGTGCAACTCCTGTGCAGGGGCAATGGATGCGCCGGGCGCTGCGATATTTTGCGCAACTTGTATAGTTTGTGTTGAAATACAACCATTTATAGTGTTTTCCAGCGTTAAAACATAAGGAGCAGGTGCATCGACGAGTGGCGCCAGCGTGTTCTGACCGGAAAGAAAATGACCGTTTGTGGTGCTCCAGTTGGCCTGAAAAGCAGCCCCATGACTCGATGCGCCGGCATCGATCATGACGGAATCACGCACACAGGTAAGCGCGGGCGGTGTAGCAAAACTTATCGTCGGTGGAGTAGTATTGGCTGTAACCGTGGCGGTTGCGCTGGCGGTACAACCGTTCGCAGCATTGGTGACCGTCAGGGTGTAGGGGCCTGTTGCCGAAACGACAGGCGCAGCAGTTGTTGCTCCACTGACAATACCCTGCCCACTCCAGTTATACGAAATCCCGGTTCCGGAAGATGAGCCGGCTGCACTGATGGCTACGGTTGTGCTGTCGCATGTAATCTGCTGGGCCGAACTGGCTACTGCTGTTGGTAAATTCACATTTTCATTGACAACCACACTTACAAATGCCGTGCAACCATTTACCTGATTCAACACATTCATTTGATAGGTTCCGGGGGCGGATACTTGTGGTGTTGTACTGTTTTGCCCCGAGACAAACGTTCCGCCGATGGTCGTCCACTGGACTGAAAAATTTGCAGCAGGTTGGCTAACGGTTCCTGTAACAGGTATCTCTGTTACGGTACAGGTCAACAATGCCGGTGTGGCAACAGCAATCACTGGCGGATTGGTGTCGCTTAACACCTCTATGGAATCCGTTGAGGTACAGCCATTTACAGGGTCGGTAGCCGTGGTCGAGTACATGCCCGGCAGGTCAATGGTCGGGTTTGCAGTATTTCCGCCCGTGACGATATTACCATTCGGTGTGGACCAGATAAAGGCGCCGCCCGGGACGGGTGTCTGAGCGCTGAGTTGCAGGGACAAGGTGCTGCATGTCAGCAATGCTGGCGTCGACAACTGCAATGCAGGTGCATTCAGGTTTTCCAGCACTTCGACGGAGTCCTGGCGTGCACAGCCATTTGCAACATTCGTAACAGCCAGCCTGTACATCCCGGGAGCATTTACGACTGCTTGCAGTACGGCCGGGTCACTTACAATGTTTCCACCGTTAGTTGTCCAGAGGTACTGATAACCTGGGCCGGTACTTGCTGTAGCGAGCAGCGTTGTTTGGTTCACCAGGCAATTGAGCGTATCATTTTGCCCGGCATCCGCCACCGGAATATTGGCATCCTGAAAAACGGATACGGAATCCAGGGCACTACAGCCGTTGACCTGATCCGTTACCATAAGGGTATAGGAACCAGGCATATCGACGGTAGGAGAAAGGCTGTTGTACCCCTGCGTAATATGACCGGTTGAAGCAGTCCACAAAAACACCAGCGCACCCTGTCCGGAGGCTGAGCCATTGATTATCAGGCTGTTGTTCAAGCAATTCAAGGTATCAGAAAGTCCGGCATCTACCGCCGGTGGTGTAGTATTCTGAACAACTTCAACGGAATCCGTCGCTTTACAGCCATTAACCAGGTTGGTTGCCGTAAGCAGGTACATGCCGGCGGCATTGACTGTTGGTAGAAGCGTGCTGTCACCTGCCGTAATCTGACCGCCGCCGGAACTTGTCCAGAGATAGGAGAAATTACCTCCGGCCGACTGATTTTGCCCCAGCAATGTTTGTTCCGTAACAGCGCATGTTATGGTACCGGCAGGCATTACCTGTATGGGTGGCGGGGTTGTATTTTGAAACACAATTGCGCCGCCTGTCGAAGAACAGCCGTTTGCAGGGTCGGTGACTGTCAGCGCGTAATTACCAGGCGCATCTATCAACGGGTTTGCTGTCGAATCGCCGTTCAGGATATTCCCATTCGCCGTATTCCAATGAAAAAGTGGCAATAATGCCGTGCTCCCGGTAGCCGTTGCCGACAGGCTCACATTTGTAACGGCGCAAGTCAGCGGAAAGGGTGGTAAAACAGACAGCGCAGGCGACTGCTTGTTTTCGGTGATTTCCAGTGAATCCAAAGACGTACAGCCGTTGATCGAATCTGTCACCATCAGGTAATAGGTACCGATGGCATCACATTCGGTGGTGGCGCTATTTTGTCCCGTTGTAAAATGGCCTTCCACTGTACTCCAATGGAAGTTCAACTGGGCGGAAGGCAGGTTCTTGTTGGCATTAAGTTCGGAAACCGGCACAGCGCAGGTAAGCAGCGTGCCTTGTCCTGCTATTGCCGGAGGGGCCACCGTGTTTGCTGCAACGGCAACCGAATCAGCCGCCTTGCAGCCGTTGTTTTGGTTGATAATTTGCAAAATATAGGTCCCTGCTGCATCGATCAACGGGCTTGGACCGGCATCGCCGCTCACAATATTTCCATTATTCGCAGCGAGCCAGGAATACACATACTCCGGACCAGTGGATGATCCCGTCGAAACAAGGTACTGCGCAGTATCGGCACAAGTGATCGGACCGGGAGATCCGACAAGCACTACTGGAATACCTGCTTCCTGCGTAGCCGATGTGCTGTACATCGAACTGCAACCATTCTGAGGGTTGCTGACAACGAGGAAATAGGTTCCGGCAGCGTTGATGTTAATCCCGGCAGCCGTGGTGTCCGAAATAATATTCCCCCCTGCGCCTGCCGTCCAGGCATAATTATAGTTCGCTGTCGGTACCAACGGCGCAGAAACAATACTTTGCACAGGCAAGGCACAGGTCAGTTGTGCCGGCGCAGTGACCAGTACGGCAGGAGCAAGTGTGTCTTGCAATACTTCCACCTGATTGGAAGCGGAACAACCGTTGAGTGTATTGGTCAGGGTAAGTTCGTAGATACCCTGCGCAGAGACCAATGGAGTCGGTGTGTCAGCACCTGAAAGAATCTGCCCGTCGGTGGTAGCCCAGGCATAGGATAAAGCGGTGCCGGAAGATGAACCTGTTGTGTTCAGGGAAATCGAAAGTACTGCACAAGTCAAGGTATCCGTCACATGTGCAACTGCCGTGACCGCATTGGTATCCGCTGTAACGAACACATTGGAAGTAGCGGTGCAGCCGTTGAAATAATTGAGTACCGTCAATGTATACATTCCAGGCGCATTCACTTCAGGACTCAGGGACTGATCACCCATGACGATATTGCCACCCGCCGCCGCAGACCATTGGTAAGCATAGTTAAAACCCAGGGAAGATCCTGTTCCTGACAACACAACGGATGTTTGCTGACAGGTCAGCGAGTCTGCCGGAAGTGTGGCGGCAGTTGGCGGTGCATAATTGGTAATAACGGCCACGGTATCGATGCTGACACACCCGTTGAGGGGGTCCGTAGTATGCAAAATATAAGTGCCCGGAGCTGTTACTTTTGGATTGGGTGTATACTCTCCTGAAGCAATATCACCTCCATCCGAAGCAGTCCACACCAGCAGCACAAAAGGAGGAGGCGATAGATTGACAAAAAGTTCAATCGTATCTGAATCACAATCAATGGATTCCGGCGGATCTATGGCTGCAAAAGGCAAGATTTTATTTTCTGTAACAACCACTGTGTCGCGCACAATACACCCATTGGCGGTATTGGTAACCCTTAATATATAGGTGCCGACAGTTCCCGCTTCTGCATTCTGGCTGTTTTGCCCTGAAACGATCGTACCATTTGTGGTCGACCATAAATAGGTGATGCCGGCGCCCATAGTCGATCCGGCGCCCGACAACACTGCCGTTGACTGCACGCAGGTGATGGTATCTGCCGAAGCCTGAGCGACAGGCAGCGCGGCTTCTGCGGTGACCGTCATTTGTGCGGTCGAGGTGCATCCGGTGAGCGTATTGGTTACCAGCAACTGGTATACGCCGGGTTGATTGACAATACAATTTTTTGTGGTAGAACTACCAACAATATGACCGGTAGTGACGACCGACCATTGCCAGGTCACGTTGGCGATGCTGGGCGTAGCATTACCAACCATAGTAACGGAAGCAACCCCGCAACCCAGTTGAGGCGGAGGCACAATGATGGCTGTCAATGGATTGGTGGCATAAAACACGTTAACCGTTGCAAATTTTTCACAAATCACGCCACTCGCAGTTTGAAAACTGACCCTGAGGGTATAAGATCCTGGGCTATTGATCACAGGATTGAGGGTATTGCCGCCACTGACAATATTTCCGTCCAACGTTTGCCAATTGTACATAATGCCCGGCCCTACGCTTGAACCGGTACCGTTTAATGTAGCCGAAGCGCCCTGGCAGGGCAGAAAAACGGATGATACTGCGGCCATCGCTTTAATGTTGACCACTTCTACCCGAACCGTATCGGACACCCTGCAGGTGGGCGAAAAAACAATGTCATCCAGGGCAAAATCATTGCCGCTTACGGCAGTATTCTGATTGACAATACAAATAGTGGCGGAAGTACTGGGCCCGCTGTTCCAAAGCGCGTAAAAATTTTGCCACACACAGGTCTGGCTTGAAACATTAAAAATAGTGCCCAGATTGACGCCATTGATAGAAAATTGCAAACGCGCCGGGGAAGATGCTACCAGCGCCGTAGCCCAGGCGGTAAAAACATACTGGGTGTTGGGGCTGACCGTTACGGTCTGACACCACACATCTACACCTGCGATATTGGATCCATTCACTGCCATCATATTGCCGGAGCCCGTCGTGTGATCGCCGCATGCAGGAAAATTGGGGTGCGCGGCATTGGGGTTGGTCAACACATCGAACACCCCTTCCGGCCACAAATCGCCCGGGTTATTGATATAATCACTGGAAAAACCACCGACGCCCAGTTCGAAATCACCGTTGTCAATCAGGTTAATCGAAGCATCCAGCGCTGTTGCTGTTAATACGTAGTTGGTTGTCTGTGTAGCATTAACAGTAGGATTCAGGGTTGTGCTGCCTGTCATCCCAGTGGTAGGCGACCAGGTAAATCCAAGGTAACTTCCTGTAATACTGCCGGAGAGGGGAACGGACGCGGGCGAACTACAGCGTACTTCATCAGGGCCGGCCGAAACAGTGATCGGGCATTGCGCGGTAGCACGGACAACAACAAAAATAAACAAGAGGAACCCTGTAATATGTCGGGACATAGCGCAAAAGGTATTAACAGTTCATGGATCGAATTAGGTAGATAGGCAAAAGTACGAACCATTTCATAAAGGAAACGGGTGGTTTTGCCAGGATTACGGCAAAAGCATAATTTTTAATTTCCAAAAACACCGGAAGAAAGGTACCTGTCTCCGCGGTCACAAATGATACACACTACAATGCCTTCGTCGAGGGTTTCAATTAATTTGCCCACTGCCGCTACGGCGCCTCCGCTGCTGACGCCTGCAAATACCGCATCTTCTCTGGCGAGTCGGCGCATCATCGCGGTCGCCTCCGAAAGTGAAACGTCGATCACCTGATCGACCCGTGCCGGTTCAAATATTTGGGGTAAAAAAGCGGGCGACCAGCGCCTGATGCCCGGGATATTAGAGCCGTCCGTTGGCTGAACACCAACAATCTGCACGCCGGGGTTTTGTTCTTTTAAATAACGCGACACCCCCATAATAGTACCGGTTGTACCCATGGACGACACAAAATGGGTGATTTTCCCGGCAGTATCGCGCCAGATTTCCGGTCCGGTACTGCCGTAATGGGCGCCCCAGTTATCCGGATTGGCAAATTGATTGAGCATGAGGTACTCCCCTTTACCCGCCATGTCTTCCGCCAACTCCCTGGAATATTCAATGGTCCGTTCGGCAGGTGTCAATATCACCTTTGCGCCATAAGCCTCCATCGTTTGCACCCGTTCTTCCGTTGAATTATCGGGCATGATCAGCGTAATTTCAATGCCGAAAAGCCTGGCGATCATCGCCAGCGCTATACCGGTATTGCCGCTGGTCGCTTCAACCAGTTTCATACCCGGTTTTAATTCGCCCCTTTCCAGCGCGCCATGTATCATCCCGTATGCCGCCCTGTCCTTGACACTTCCACCCGGATTTTGTCCTTCCAATTTGCCAAATACTTTAACGCCCGGTTGTTGTACCGAAAACCTGATCTCCACCAGGGGTGTGTTGCCAATGAGGTCGCTGATTGTTGCCATAATTCAATAAAATGTCCTGTAGTGTGTCCGGCGGCATTCTTTTTTTACCGCAGGCGTAAAGATACAAAATGCGCTAAATGCAGGATAGCAGCATTGCTTTCTCTACCTTTGCGTTTTTATACCAATTCTGAAATTTATTTCCTGCATATAAGTCTGATCCAGTGCAGACAAACTTTATTCTTCATGCAAAAAATCCTTATACTTGATTTTGGCTCACAGTTCACACAATTGATTGCCCGCCGGGTTCGGGAAATGAATGTTTACTGTGAAATTGTTCCTTACCATAAAATCCCTGAACTAACGCCTGATATTCAAGGTGTTATATTATCAGGAAGCCCGTTCTCCGTTCGTCAGCCCGATGCATTGCGGATCGATCTTGACAAGATTGCAGGTCACAAACCTATGTTGGGGATTTGTTACGGCGCCCAGATGACTGCCGACTATTATGGCGGCGAAGTAGGCCAATCTGAAAAACGGGAATACGGCAAGGTGATGTTGCAACACCACGCACCGGGCGATCCGTTTTTTGCAGGTATATCCAAACGCTCACAAGTATGGATGAGCCACAGCGATACGATCACGCGTTTGCCCGAAGGGTTCGAGGTACTGGGCAATTCGGATACGATACCATACGCTGCATTCCGCTCGAAACCGGACCGTTTTCAACATCCGGTATATTGCATTCAGTTTCACCCCGAGGTGTACCACAGCCTCGAAGGTTTCGAAATATTGAAAAATTTCGTACACGATATCTGCGGTTGTGCAGGAGACTGGACACCGGCACATTTTGTGGAAGAAACGGTAGATCGTTTGCGCCAACAAATTGGCAATGAGAAAGTTATCATGGCACTCTCCGGCGGCGTAGACTCCACAGTGGCCGCTACCCTCCTCCACCGCGCTATAGGCAAACAGCTGTTTTGCTTCTTTGTAGACAACGGGCTCTTGCGCAAAAACGAATTCGAACAGGTACTCGATTCTTATAAGGATATGGGCCTGAACATCGAAGGTGTGGATGCCAAACATCGTTTCTGGGATGCACTGGCTGGCGAAAGCGACCCTGAAAAAAAGCGCAAAATCATCGGAAAGGGTTTTATCGATATTTTTGAAGAAGAGTCGCTGGCGCACCCTGAAGCCGCCTGGCTCGGGCAGGGCACAATCTATCCCGACGTTATTGAATCCATCAGCGTGCACGGGCCTTCCGTAACCATCAAAAGCCACCATAATGTGGGCGGTCTGCCGGAAAAACTCAAACTCAAAATCGTGGAACCGCTTCGTATGTTGTTTAAAGACGAGGTGCGCCGTGTTGGTAAAGAACTGGAAGTACCCGCCAATATCCTGAACCGGCACCCTTTCCCGGGTCCGGGTCTCGGTATCCGTATTCTGGGCGATATCACCCCCGAAAAAGTAACTTTACTACAGGAAGCGGATGCTATTTTTATCCAAAAACTGCGGGAACACGGACTGTACGAGGAAGTGTGGCAGGCGGGCGCTATTCTGCTGCCAATTCACTCCGTTGGAGTTATGGGCGATGAGCGTACTTATGAAAAAACCATTGCCCTGCGGGCGGTCAGTTCCACCGACGGCATGACAGCCGAATGGAGCCGGCTTCCCTATGACTTTCTGGCCGAAGTAAGCAGTGAAATCATCAACAACGTCAAGGGAATCAACCGCGTCGTATTCGATATTTCTACCAAACCGCCGGCTACGATCGAGTGGGAATAGTGGACGGACAAATTTGCGTTTCACAAATGGGCAACTACACCGTGTAAAACGTACATTTGCCCTTAAAAGCATCATATTCAGCCGCTTAAACGTTTTCCGGGAAAAAATTGTGCATATGGTACTTCGCATTTTTCTGCCTTTGCTTTTATTGATGACGGGAGGGTGTTATTCCTTCAAAGGCATTTCCATTGACCCGGATGTCAATACTTTTTACGTGCGCAATTTCGAGACCCTGGCGGTAAATGCGCCGCCTACGCTGGGTCTTGATTTTGGCGAACGGATCAAAGATAAAGTGCGTTCTGAAACGCGGTTGCAACTCAACACCAATGAAGCGGATGTTGAATTTACGGGTAAAATAACTGATTACCGAGTGGTCCCGGTTGCTCCGAAACCGGGAGAACAAGTGTCGCTCAACCGCCTGGAAATCAGAATGCGGGTCGGTTTTGTAAACAACAAAAATGAAAAAAAAGGCTGGCCCAATGAACGCGATTTCAGTCACTTCGCAGAATTTTCCAATTCTACCGACCTGCTGACTGTTCAGGATCAGTTGGTCCGGCAAATCGGCGATCAACTGCTGGAAGATATTTTTAATGCAGCCTTTAATGACTGGTAGATTTTTAGTGTTGCGTTTTGGGTGTTTCCTGTTTGGGCTGCGTTGCTTTAACGAAACACCGGATACGAAACACCAAACACCTCAAATATGACGCAGGAACGCTTTTTTCGTATACTCAACGATCCGGAATTGCTGGCGAACATTTCCTATGAGGAACTGAAGACGCTGGCATTGGCGTATCCGTATGCCCACAACCTGCGTTACCTGCTGGCCCTGAAAGCGGAAAAAATAGAACATCCCGAAGCGGCCCGGACACTCAGCGCGGCGGCCATGTACAGCCTCGACCGCGCTCAATTGTTTGTCTTTATGGCCCCGAAGGCCATTGTGCCTCAAAAAATGCTCGAAAAGGAAGAGGTACTCGAACTGAAGCCCATCGAAACAGTCCGGCAGGAACTGGAAGCGCTCAGTCCTGTCCCCCGGGAGGAAAAACAGCCGGAAGTGTCCGTAGCCGCCACCATGACTCCGCCGCCCGCCGATACACCTGAAAAAGAAACGAAAGAAGTTCCCGTTGCACCTCCGGTGGAAGTACCCGAGGTCCGCATTCCGGATTACGTTCCGCCGGTTCAAAAAACCGTACCGGAACCTTTTGCAGACTGGGTAAACCGCTTTCATCCGCCGGTGCTGGAACCCCGAAAGCCCAGGGAACAGCACGATCCGTTGCCCAAAACCACAAAAGCACCCGCCCTGCCTCCGGAAAAAGGTATTGCCCAGCAACTGGCTGAACGCAGCGTTTCCGAAAACAAAGACGTGATTTCAGAAACTTTGGCCAAATTATTGGTGAAGCAGGGTTATAAAGAAAAGGCCATTGTAATGTATGAGCGCTTATGTTTGGCGTTTCCCGAAAAAAGTACGTACTTTGCCGCCGAAATTGAAAAACTTAAAAATTAGACAACATGTTATCCACCTTTGCGGTACTGATTGCCATCGTGAGTGTTCTTTTGATTGCAGTTATATTGATCCAAAATTCAAAAGGCGGCGGTATTGATCCCAACTTTGGTGGTCAGGCCCAGCAACTTTTTGGCGCAGCACGCTCTACTGACTTTGTTGAAAAAGCAACTTGGGTATTGGGCGCAGCACTACTGATACTTTGTGTTGTGGCAGCACTCACTGTGAGTGGCGGCTCAACTGGCGGCGCGGAAATTCCGCTCCAGTCTCAATAATTCAGATCCGGATCTTTTTCAGGGTTAATAAGTTGATGGGTTTATAGTTGATGACAGCCACTCGATAAGCGAGAAAATTTCTCACTTTTTGAGTATCCTTCATCAACTATAAACCCATCAACTTATTAACCCTTTTCATTTTTCGAGTGGGCTATCATAAACTTTAAACCCATCAACTGATAAACCCTTTTATTTTCAGGCTCCATCGTACCGATGCAAACCCAGCGTCTGTACCAGCGCCATCAGTTTTTCCGCGTAGTGTTTGTCCGTCGCATAGCCGTTTTTTTCCAGCCCGATCGCCCAACTCCTGTAATCGCCCGGCTCATATTGAAAAAGCGAGCGATAACGTTTCGTTTTTTTCAAAAACTCGGAATGCGCCCGGAAACTGCTCCAGGCATTGCCATACCTGACAAAAAAATCCTTGTGCGAATCGTCGGAAAAGTTCGCACAGTGCCCTTTTTTGCATTGTTTTGAGAAACATTTCATGCCGAAATGGTTGTTGGTTGCGCGGGCAAGCGGGCTGTCTCCGGCGTTGCTTTCCAGCAATCCCTGCGCCAGGATGATACTGGCGGGAATACCAAACTTCCGCATTTCAGCCATTGCAACCGGCGCAAAACGCTCCACATAATCGGCGCATTTCGACTGACGGGTGCTTACCTCATCTGTATCGATGGCATGTCGCTTGGCGTATGCCGGATCGATAGCAAAAGTGGTATTGTTCAATGACCCGGGCGCAAGTTCGACGTGCATTTCCGGTTGTTTGGTACGGGCTTGCGGGTGCTGTGCAACGGCCATATCCAGAAAAGATGCCTTGACAGCCTGCGAGGTCGATACTGCATTCGCATCGGAAACCGGGCCCAGCACAATGGATATTTTATCGCTCCACAGCAAATATGCCAATGCCGTAATCACGACTAATTTCCATAATATCTGTTCTTGAATCCATTCGCCTGCGGCCTGTTCGGTCGCTGCCACCCTGCTGCTATTGTATGGGTTGCGGACGTGTTGTATTGGTGCCATACATTAAAAATGGTTGGTTAACTTATTTTTAGAAACTCATTGACCGCACAAAGTAAAACATTTTGTTTTTTATTTACAACAAAAAGTTTTGCTAAAATTTCAGGATAGACCAAGGGCGACAAAATCAAATGGCTTGCAGTGCTGCCGGGCTTATTATCTTGCCTCAAAATTTTTGTCCATGAAAAAAACGATACCCGTTGTTGTACTCCTTTTAAGCCTGGGTACAGGCCTGTTTTTTATAAAAAACACCTTTAAATCGCCTACCAGTCCACTTGTGATGCCGGGTGGCGCTCAAGAAGAAAACAAAGCATTGCGCGAGGAATGGCAACGTATGCGTTTGGCCGACCCTGCTACCGGGATAATACCACGCGGTATCTCGTTTCAGGAACGGCTGTTTGCTACTCAATTGCCGATGGCTGCCGGCGAGCGTTCCGGCCCTGACTGGGCAGCGCGCGGCCCCTGGAATGTAGGCGGACGCACCAGAGCGCTCGCCGTAGATGTGACCGACGAAAACCGCATACTTGCCGGCGGCGTTTCCGGTGGTATCTGGCTCAGCGAAGACGGCGGCCAGAGCTGGTCGCGGCGCACCGCTTTAAATGCACTGCCCAGTTGTGTCAGTATCGCACAGGATACCCGGCCAGGCCACACGGATACCTGGTATTACCTCTCCGGCGAACTTTATGGAAACAGCACAGCAGCCGAAGGCGCCTTTTATTTCGGCGACGGCGCTTTTAAAAGCACGGATGGCGGACTTACCTGGGCGCCTCTGGGCGCAACAGATAACGGAAGCCCGGAAGGTTATTCGGAACCCTGGCAACTCTGTTACCGCATCGTAACAAATCCAGCAGCCACTCAGGATGAGGTTTATGCGGCTACTTACGGCGCTATCTACAAAAGTATCAACGGTGGAACTTCCTGGACGACTACTTTGAGCGCTACCAATTCCCAGGCCTCCGATATTGCGGTTTCTTCAACCGGCACTTTATACGCCACCATCAGCAGCGATGGTACAAACGGCGGCTTTTGGCGCAACCAGGACGGTGGTTCCTGGACCAGAATCAACCCCGATACCAGCGCCGGTTTCCCGGCTGTTTTCGAGCGCTTTGTGATCGGTATCAATCCGAACAATGAAAGTGAAGTATATTTTCTGGGCGTAACGCCAGGTTCGGGCCATTATAATCAATACATCGAAAGTGATGACTGGACCAGCCTGTGGAAATACACGTACATAAGTGGCAACGGTTCAGGCTCGGGCGGCCAGTGGGAAAATTTATCGGAAAACCTGCCCAATATCGGTACCGAATTTGATCGTTTTGCGGCGCAGGGCGGTTACGACCTCGTGGTGAAAGTACAACCCGGCACCAACCATGTTTTTGTGGGCGGCACAAATCTGTACCGTTCGGATGATGGTTTTGCCACGCCCAATAACGCGACGCATATCGGGGGCTATAAACCGGCAACTTTTTTGCCTTTTTTTGAAATATACCCCAACCACCACCCCGACCAACACGACTTATTGTTCCTGCCTTCCAACCCGAATGTGGTGCTGACGGCCAGCGACGGCGGCGTTCACCGCACGGATGACTCCAATGCTTCCAATGTTGTGTGGACTTCCCTGAACAACGGCTACCGGACCACGCAATGCTACACGCTCATGATCGACAAAAACACCCCGGGCGACAGTACCATTATTACCGGTTTGCAGGACAACGGAAATTTTTTCGTAAACAGTAGTAATGCTTCGGCGCCCTGGAAACAAACCGTTAACGGCGACGGTTCCTACGGGGCTATTGCACCGGACAAGTCTTTTTACATTCTTTCCATTCAGCAGGGCCGCGTGGCAAAGGTCGCACTCGACGAACAAGGCAACGTAACGGGATTCCGGCGCATAGATCCTATCGGACCTAAAAAAGAGAACTATCTATTTATCAATCCTTTAGCACTCGATCCCAACGACGCCAATGTGCTGTACCTGCCTGTGCAGCGGCGCCTCTACCGGCAGAATGCCATCAACGCTATTTCGCTGACCGGTGAATGGGATAGTATTGCGCAGGGCTGGACAACTTTCCCCGACACCCTGGTGGCCAGCACCAGTGGGAATCCAAATGTATTTTCAGCCATCGCTGTGTCTCAAAGCAATCCCGTACACCGGGTCTATCTCGGCAGCAGCAGAAGGGGAATATACAGGATCGACAATGCCAATACCGGTAGTCCAAACTGGGTAGCACTGGCCAATCCGCCTGTGCTGAGTTCCTCATATGTCACCAGTATCGCCATCGATCCGGAAAATGCGGACCGCGTACTGATCGCTTATTCTAACTACAGCGGTTACAGTCTTTTTTACAGTGCGGATGCCGGCCAAAGCTGGATAAAAGTAGGCGGTAACCTGGAGTCAGGTGTCAGCGGTGGCGGCGCAGGCCCTTCTATCCGTTCTGTTGCCATTTTGCCGCTGCCGGATGGCAAACGTAAATATTACTGCGGCACCAGTATCGGTCTTTACAGCGCCGATACGCTGCTTTTGCACGCCAATGGACAGGCAGGTACCCAATGGGCTCTGGAGGCGGCTGATGTGATCGGACGTGTTGTTGTTGAAACGATTGAAACACGTGCTTCGGATGGCCTGGTTGTCGTCGGCACACACGGTAATGGTGTGTATGCTGCCAATATTTTACCAGTGAGCGGAAACAACGAACCGGTCAATTCCATTCAGGTGCAATGCCGGCCCAATCCGGTTGTGGATATCGCAAATGTTCGCATAACAGGTGTGCAGGCCGCCGGCGCAGTCTGGCGCATTTTTGATTTGCAGGGAAAATTGCTGGCGCAAAAAACATTGCAGGACAACGACGAAAGCATTGATCTTCAGGCATTTCCGCCGGGAATTTATGTGTATGATATCCGGGGAAAAGGTTGGCAGCGGTCAGGAAAACTGGTGAAGTCGTAGTGTTTTTACCACAAGAGACACATAAGTAGGTGTGCAAAATTAGTTTCGCTTAAATTCTTTACAAATGCTTGATTATCAGCACGAATAACGAATAACGGATAACTACTTAGGTTTGGCACATAGACCACGTAGAATGGAGCTTGTTTTCTATGTGAACTATGTGCCAAACCTATGTGCCTATTGTGGTAAAAACCTACAACATCGCAACAACCGAAATCGTAACAATTTGCCGGTACATCAAAATCAAAAGAATAAAACAGGCATCAATGCCCACAGTTTTGACAATGGTGAGCGGCCAGGAACTTCCATAAACCCTGTGCACCGCTAAAGCCTGGTATACCGGAAAACTGAGCATGAGAAACAAAAAAATGTATTTCCCGGCATTCTCAAAACCTAAAAGGTGTAAAACCGGGTGAACGCTCAAATCCAGCAGGATATAAAAGGTAAGCGCGTGCATGGCGAAGACCAAGTGTGGCACAAGCCAGGGGATTTTTCGCCGGAAAAACAGGAAAATACAGGCACCCCAAACAGGAATTAATACAAACAGCCAGGTTTTGGATCGTACCGCCGCCAACGCTACGAATTCTTTTGCAAGTTGTTCTTCTGATACATTGTACTGTGCCGCTTTTTCAGCAAAGGCTTTTTCAAAATCGTACTGAAAAATATTCTGGAAATGATCATGTTTTTTATAGCCCTCGATCATATCCCAGGGCCCTGTAAAATGAGCGGTAGTCGTAGGCAGAAAAAAGTAAAAAAGAACGCTGGCGACCAAAAACATCTGAATCGGTTTCATGTACCCGACACGCCGCCCGGCAATCCATTCGGCAGTCAGAAAGCCGGGTTTTGAAAACAACAGCCAGATGCTTTTCAGCAGTTTCGAATCAAAATGAGCGTAATGCCAGAGCGTTTGGTTCAGGAATTTCCGGATGCTGAAATCGCGTTCCGGAATGATCCTTTTTTCGCCGCATTTCCGGCAATAATCGCCCTTTCGTTTTGCGCCGCAACTGGGGCAAAATTCCTGTATTTCTGCAACGGGTTGGTCTACCTGTTCTTCCATATTATGGATATTTTGCGAAATATCGCAATAATCGATAAACCACAGGCCTGAAATATAATGAATTATGCGTTGTAAGGTAGCAACCATACCTACCGAGCATTTTTATGCTACACAGATGTTATACAGCATTTTTAAAATCAGGTAAGGCAGATGTTTTAGCATACGGAAACGCAGCCAGGTGGGTAGTAGCGTAATAACTTTCCAGTCCTGAGATACAAACGCCATCTACCTGATCGAGCGCAATGCTGCCATTTTCCCGGATCGCGTGTTCGGCGATAAGGAGGTGCTCGATCTGGCCGATCACCATAATGGTATTGTTTAGCGCAATTGGTATTTCCTGTACGAATCGCATCCCTATCTTGACCTGACTTTCCATCACAAAGGGCGCCGGAAAATCCGCCAGCCATTCAGGGGTCAGGCCACAAGCCTCAAACTCGGAGACTTCCGCATCAAATTTGGCCGAGGTGTAATGCGCCTGTTCTACGATCTGACGGTGTACATGGTTGATCGTATAGTAGCCGTTTTGCCGGATGTTGTGATAAGTATGCCCTTGCTCAGCTAAGGGACGCTGTATAAAAGCCAGTAAGGCCGGATCGGCGCCCAGGTGAACAACTGAACTAAAAATCGCCAGGTTAGCAACGCCATCAGCCGATACCGTGCCAATCAGGTTGGCTGGTTTATATCCGCTGGCGGAATTGACCAGGTTGGCACGGTAGAAACGCTCCAACTGCTGTATATCTGTTTGTGTAAAATGCTTCATCGTCCCACCGAACAACAGAGACAGGAGATAGTTCGGTGGGACGGCATCTTCATTTATTCAGTTTTGTTTTGTACAAATTTTCCTCGAGGCCCGAGGATCAAGCCGGCAAAAAGAAGTCAAACATTTTTTTCTTCCCAATATCTACCCCAAAATCCTCCAACATTTTAGAAATCTCTTGCTCAAACGTCTGCTTTTGGTGATGTACTTTTTGATTCAAAATATACCTACATACGGTATCCATATGCGAACGGCTATATGAAAAAGCACCATATCCCGCCTGCCAATCAAATTTATAGGGTGAAAACCCCTGCTCTTTGATATAATCATTTGTTGCATTTTTGATTTCCCGTACTAGGTCGGAAATGGCCTCTGCGGGTTTTAAACCAAAGAAAATGTGAATATGATCGGGCATTCCGCCTATAGACAGCATTTTATGCCCACGGGTTTCGACGATGCCGGTTGTGTATTTGTAAAGACTTTCTTCCCATTCCGGAAGAATGAGGGAAAAGCGGTTTTTTACAGCAAAAACGGCGTGAATGTACAATTGTGAAAATACGTCAGCCATGATTATATACATTAAATGAAGTGATTATGAAGAATGCAAATATTGCAACAAATGTTGAAAATACAAACGTTGCTATAAACGTTGGGCCTCTCCGAGGCAAGATAAACAGCAGCTTAGTGTGCACTATATCTACGGTATCGTATGCCTCGGAGAGGCGCAATATTTGTAAAAAATATCGCATCGCCCGGCCTCGGAGAGGCCCAACGTTTTTAGAAAACATCGCCCACTACCACACGGCCTCGGAGAGGCCCAACGTTTGTAGAAAACTCAAGGATTCACCTTCTTCACCCTCTTCACAATCTCATCCCTCGAAATCGGCACCATTTTACCGGAAGATTTTCCGTTGTGGAAAGTAGCCACTTTCAATGTCACGGCCTTGCCTTCTGGAATTGCCACAGGGCCGGTGTATTTGGGGGAATATTTATCGGGAATGGACTCGTCCAGGGTGTAGTAGATGTCAAGGCCGTTTACTTCAGTGGCGATGTTGGCGTAGAGTTTTCCATCAACCATGCTCCCTGTAACGATGGGATCGAATGCGCTGCGCGCGTAATTGATACCGGCCACATCGGAGCGCTCCATGTGGTTTTCCATACGCCGGGTAAAGGCGTCCCAGTTCCTGGCTTCTTTAGGACTCCAGTACAGGTCGGCAATTGCCCATGCCCTCGGGTAGGTCATGTATTCTGCCTGACGGATGGTGGGAACCTTTTCGGTCCAGAGGTTGGCCTGGCCGCCCAGAATATATTTCGGGTCGATGCCTTCGGGTACAGGTTCAAAAGAATAGGCTTTTTGCAGGCGCACACTTTTATAACTGGTCTGGTCTGGTTCCACAAGGGGTTCGCCTTGCAACAGATCGATGTACACATAATCATTCGGAGACATGACCACATAATGGCCCAGTTTGGCCGCTTCTATCCCACCTTCCAGACCGCGCCAGCTCATCACTGCTGCATCCGGCGCCAGTCCGCCTTCCAGAATTTCATCCCAGCCGATCATTTTTTTCCCTTTGGACTGAATGATTTTTTCTACCCTTTTGGTGAAATAACTTTGAAGTTCGTGGCTGGTTTTCAAACCCTCTTTTGCCATCAGGGCTTTGCAGTCCGGGTCGTTTTCCCAGTATCCGTGGTAACATTCGTCACCGCCGGAATGGATATAACCGAATGGAAACAAGGCGGCTACTTCGGTAAACACCTTGTCCAAAAAGGAATACACCTGTTCACTGGATGGATCCAATGTATTGTCTACCAGCATTTTAAACTGGCCGTTGCCGTACCATTCCGCAATTTTACAACCCGGACTGACCTTTATGGAGGGGTCTTGTGTACAGCACAATTCCGGGTATGATGCTACCGCAGCGGAGTTATGCCCCGGCACGTCGATCTCGGGCAACACCTGTATATGCCGTTCCGCAGCATATGCCACAATTTCCTTGATATCCTCCTGGGTGTAGTAACCGCAATCTGTAGCGGCTTCACCCTCTTTGGGCGCATCGTGTACACCCCATTTGCCGTAACGCGGCACCCGGCAGGCGCCCACCTCGGTCAGTTTTGGCAGCGATTTGATTTCAATACGCCAGCCTTCGTCGTCGGTCAGGTGCCAGTGAAACACATTGTATTTGTAACGCGCCATGCGGTCGATGTACCGTTTCACGTCTTCTTTCGGGAAAAAATGCCGGCTCACATCGAGCATCAGTCCGCGCCAGCCGAAACGTGGAAAGTCCGTGACCGCGCAGGCAGGGATCGACCATTTTGCAGAAGTGGCTTCCTTGCTTTCTATTTCCGGCGGGAGCAACTGCAACAGGGTTTGTGCCCCGTAAAACAGGCCAGCCGCTTTATTGGCGTTGATTTTTATGGCAGATGTGGTGACATTCAGGGTATAACCTTCATCGCCGATAATAGGGTCAGCGACAGCATTGATGGTCAACTGAATAGCACCGGTTTTACGTATAGTAAAACGAAAACCGGTCGGCCGGGATATCTGGTCGGCCAGCATCCTGGCCACCTTTTGCGCTTCGGCATTGTTGCCGCCGATTGTAGTGCCAACATTCAGTTTGAACGGCAAACTCCGTGTATACGTGAATGATGCAGGCTGTGGGATAATGTTGTTGTTTTGGGCTGGCAGCATGGATGATCCGAACACGAGGACAAATAGAATGACAAGTTTCTGCATGAAAAGGAGTGATTTATTTTGTATTGATTGGCTTTTGCAACTTTCGATGTTGTGGGGCGAAGATAAGGAAAAACGTGAATCGTGAGTCGTGAGTCGTGAGTGGCATTTCGTTGAAGAAAAAAGTGTTCGCTCCTCTTCAACGAAATGCCACTCACGATTCACGATTCACCACTCACGTTTTCACTTTAGCAAAAACTCCAGCGGCACGTGCAGCCTCCCCCGCCAGGCCCTTTCCGAATGATCCTCGCCTTCAAATTTTCGGGTGATCCAGTTTTTGGCGGTGTAGCCTTTGCCAGTCATTACCTGGTCGGCTTTCAACTGAAAAGGTTCATAGAATGCATCGAGTGTGGCGGTTCCGTAATCGAAGTAAAATTTATGTGTTTTAGGATTGGGCAGGTGTGCGTTCAGGTATTGAAAAAAAGCATCCGGTATCGGGTTGTTTTCAGTGGCAAAAGTCCCGGGCCAGTGCGTGGACAGGCACGCCGCACCGCCAAACACTTTCGGGTATTCACAAATAGCGTACATGGAAATAAGTCCGCCCATACTGGAACCGGCTATAAAAGTGTCTTTGCGGTCTTTTTTGGTGGAAAAATGGCTGTCGATATGGGGTTTAAGTTCGTTGACCAAAAATCGAAGGTAATTATCCGAGTTGACGGCCGTAGTGAACAAGGCTGTTTGTTGGTTGCGTTTGGCGTAATTCAGGAGCGAATCCTGTAGTTGCGGAGGGAGTGATTCAAACGGCTTTTGAGGAAAATAATCGGAATGTCTTGTTTGGCTGTTGTTCCAGATGCCTACTACAATGCAGTTTCTGATTTTCCCGGCGGCAAGGAGTCGGCCCATTGTTTCATCGACGCCCCATTCCTGTTTGTTCCAGGTTGATGCAGAGTCGAACAACATTTGCCCGTCGTGCATATACAATACGGCGTATTTTTTATGCCTGGAGTAGCCATCGGGTAACCAGACATCCACATGCCTTGAACTGATGAATTTGGAAGGAAAATTTTCGAGGCGCAGCACAGTGCCGGTAGCCGTTTGCAGCGTCTGTGCCGCCAGTGGAAGGCAAAACCAGAGCAAAAAAAGGAAAGGGGTTGTTTTTTTCATATTGGATCTATTTGAATGTTTCGCACCACACTATTGGACATTTTGTGTATGCTGGAACGCTGTTCCGACAATGCCTGACCATTTTCTATACCGGAACAGCGTTCCAGTGTACCGGTTTTCCACTCAGGTTAAAAATGTCCAGTAGTGTGGTTTCGCACAACCCGTACGGTTTCCGCAAAATCGCCGCCTTTTGTTTTCGCCTGAATAAACTGGTGAAAGCCCTCCATTTTTTCCAAAATTTGCAAGAGCAGTATTTTTTCTGCATTGTTCAGGTTGCCGGTCAGCAGTTCCGTCGCGAAATCCATACGTTCCACTACTTGTTTCAAAACATTTTGGCCGCCATGGGTGAGTTTCAGTTGTTTGCTGCGCCGGTCAACGGGATCATCCGATTGCTCCACAAAACCTGCTGCAAGCAACCTGCGGATAATTTCCATACCTGTCGGTTTTTCGTGCCGGTTGCGGTAAATCAGTTCACTTTTGGTTTGTGCGCCCGACTCCAGTAGAATAGCCAGGTAAACAAACTCGTCCATACTGCCCAGTGGCGAGCCGCCGAGGGCTTTTTTTGCGTAGTTCCGGGCATATCGGTTCAGGTAAACCAGCAGGGTTCCAATTTCTGCCGATTCGCTTTTTTCACTTCCCTCTTTAGTTTCACGCGTTGTTAAGTCTTGGTTTTCACCCGATTGACGGGCCAGCCAGACGGCAAAATGCTGCGTGTTTTGTTGTTTCGGGTAAGTTTTTTCATATGCTTCCAGGTATGGGAGCAGCGTTTGTAAAAGTTCATATTTCATGCGCTTCCTTCGTTTTTTCCGGTACCCGGAACTGTTCCGACAAAAGTATTTTTTTAAACCAAATTTTCATAACAAGCCGGTAAACACCACACTACTGGACATTTTAAGCCTGGGTGAAAAACCGGTACGCTGGAACGCTGTTCCGGCATCGAAAATGGCCAGGCATTGCCGGAACAGCGTTCCAGCGTACAAAAATGTCCAGTAGTGTGGGTAAACACACTTTAGTAGTTATCCGTTATTAGTTATCAGTTATCGGGCTTGATACTCAGGCATTTGTATGAGAAATTACCCAAACTAATTTTTAATCCGGTACTAATGTGCCTTTTGCTTTTTGCCCTTTGCGATTTTGCTTTTTAGATTTTCTCAGCCAGTGTGCTATTTTTGCCCTGCAAAATCTGGAACATTGAACTTTTTGAAACGTATTCTTCGCAGTTGGTATCGCGGTATTCCAAAAAACGAAATGGGCAACCCGCTCTGGGGCAGGTACTTGCGCAGATTAGTGGTCCGGATTACGCTTTGGTTTTTGGGCATCACCGTCGGGTTGACCTTGTTGTACACCTTTCTCCCTGTGCCAATCACACCGCTGATGATACAGCGGACCTGGGAACAGGTCTGGGATTCGGAGCGGGAAGTCCGGCTCGACAACTACTGGGTTCCGCTGAATGAACTCTCCCCGCACCTGCAACTGGCAGTCGTTTGTGCAGAAGACCAGGATTTTCTGGAACACGAAGGTTTTGATTTTGAAGCGATTGAAAAGGCTTACAAATACAACAAAACCCATAAACGCAAGCGCGGCGCCAGTACCATCAGCCAGCAGACGGCAAAAAACGTATTCCTCTGGCCCAACCGCTCCTGGCTGCGCAAGGGCCTGGAAGTGTATTTTACCTTTCTTATTGAAACCATCTGGAGTAAAGAACGCATCATGTCAAGTTACCTGAATGTGATCGAATTCGGCGACGGGATTTATGGGGCGGAAGCGGCTTCTCAATATTATTTTAAAAAAAGCGCCAAGAACATCAACCGGCACGAAGCGGCTTTACTCGCATCCGTTTTACCCAATCCCTTGATTTACAAAGTGGATCAGCCTTCTAATGATGTACGCAAACGCCAGCAATGGATCCTGAGCCAGATGCGTATGTGGGGCGGGAAAATTGATTATGAGGATCCGAATACGCCGAAGAAGGTGGGAAAATAGTGTTTTGGTGTTTTGGTGTTTTAGTGTTTTAGTGTTTTGGAGGGGCATTGCTCTGAAATTAAGGAATGACCAACGCGAAGCACACTAAAACCCCAAAACCCCAAAACACATCTCCAGTCCTGAACATTTTGTTAACCTGCTGAAGAAGCCCGCCAGTACTGCTACTTTTGCGGCTTGTTTTTTTACACCTCAAGCCGATACTCACT
>JADLCC010000078.1 GCA_020847425.1 Saprospiraceae bacterium | reverse complement strand
AATATCGTTCAAGGCGGACAATCCCTGATCCCAACGGTTAACCAGTCCGGCCTCTATATTCTGACCGTTTTAAGTACCGGAAATGGATGTACGGATACGGCATCCGTACAGGTGCAAACCAGCCAGCAATACCCGGTAGCGGACGCAGGGCTGCCACAAGTGCTAACCTGTGATGTGGAAGAACTCATATTGGATGCCAGCGGGTCCAGTCAGGGAAGTTCACTTGCCTACATCTGGGACTCGCCAGACGGCAATATTCTTTCCGGGGGAAATACCCTTCAACCCTTGATCAATGCTCCCGGTACCTATAACCTGAGCATTGTCAACCAGGACAATGGTTGTGCCTCCGCAGCATCTGTGCTCGTTGGCACCGATTATATTGCGCCCGATGCAATGGTGGCGCCAGGCGGCGTGTTAAGTTGTACTGTGGCAAACCTGTCCCTGAATGGAACAGGCAGTAGTGTGGGTGGTCAGTTTGCTTACAACTGGCTGACTCAGAACGGGAACGTCCTTTCCGGGGAAAATACCCTACAGCCCCAGATCAACGCTGTGGGTGCATATACCCTGATTGTTACCAATACCCAGAACGGTTGTACCAGCACCGCCAGTACAACTGTCATGGCGGATGCCAGTTTGCCGGTAGCCAACGCGGGCACACCCGATACGCTTACCTGCGCTGTCAATAGCATTGTGTTAAACGCCACGGCTTCCAGTCAGGGTGCCGGCTACGCTTATTCCTGGGCAGGTCCTGGTAATGTTGCTGCTTCTACCAATCTGCAACCTGTTGTGGACGAGCCGGGCGATTACTCCCTGACCGTTACCAACGTCGCCAATGGCTGCACGGCCATTTCCACGGTCGCAATTGTAGAAGATATCGCTATTCCGGTTGCGATTGCCGGGCCAGCGGATGAACTGACCTGTACCAAAACGGTGATAGCACTCGATGGAAGCGCGTCAAGTACTGGTCCGCTTTTCCAGTATGTCTGGACGGCTTCCAATGGAGGACAAATTACTGGCGGCGCCAACACCCCGGTACCTACCATAGATGAACCCGGCGATTACCAATTGGTGGTCACTAATACTTTTAATCAGTGTCAGGCTACTGATGCGGTCGCGATCACTCAGGATGTTGTTGTGCCGGCAGTAGAGGCCGGGCCACAGTCTACCCTTACCTGTGTCATACCTTCCGTGACGTTGTCAGGGCAAGGAAACACGGATACGCTTTTTGCCTATACATGGACGACCTTGGATGGCAATATTGCTTCGGGGGACAGCACATTGAGTCCGGTAGTGGATGCGCCTGGCACCTATAATATATTGGTTACCAATACATACAATGGCTGCACCAGTACGGATCAGGTGCTTATTGACAGAGATGCCAATGTTCCGGATGCTATTGCAGAGGTAACAGGCGAGCTCAACTGTGTGACCAATTCGCTGCAACTAAGCGGATTGAATTCGTCGCAGGGACCTACGTTGACCTACACTTGGGAAACCACAAACGGACATATTGTTGCGGGTGAAAATACCACCACGCCGATTGTGGATGAACCCGGACAATACACCTTGCAAGTGTACAATACCGCCAACAGTTGTGTTGCGTTGTCCACCATTTCGGTAAATGAAAACCTGACATTGCCACAGGCAGATGCGGGCGCCCCGGCGGTGCTTTCCTGTGCACATCCCGTCCTTACCCTCGATGGAGCAGGCAGTAGTACCGGAAATCAGTACAAGTACCTCTGGGATACTCAGGATGGCAATATTTTACTGGGAGATACTATCCTGCAACCACAAGTCGATCAAAGCGGATATTACACCCTGGTCGTAACAGACGAGTCGAATGGCTGTACGGCTGAAAGTACCGTACAAATCCTGCTCGATGTAAATACGCCGGAAGCGGATGCCGGTATTTCTCCCACGCTTACCTGTGATGTGACTGCGCTGAATCTCAACGCCTCGTCCAGCAGCATCGGCGCTCAGTTTTCGTATCAATGGAGTACCCTGGATGGTCAGATTGTGGCCGGCGACACTACGCTTACGCCGAATATCAGCGCACCGGGCACTTATGCTTTGGTGGTTACAAATGTCAATAACGGCTGTTCCTCAGATGCAACTGTACTGGTTAATCAGGATATTGAACCTCCTGTGGCAGCGGCCGGGCATGAATCGGTGCTTACCTGCACGGTGCTGACCACCAACCTGAATGTAAACGGCAGCAGCACAGGTGCTGATTTCAGTTACCACTGGGATACGCCGAACGGACTGATCCTGTCGGGAGCCGATACGCCTACACCAAGTGTGGGAGATCCGGGTGTGTACGATTTGATGGTGCGCAATTTGTTGACTGGCTGTACCAATACTGCTTCCGTTACCGTTCCGGAGGATGTAGAGCCGCCCGTTTCGGCCTCTGCAGTCGGCGGAGAACTTACCTGTGCCATACAAACCCTGCCGCTCAATAATATAGGCAGCAGCAGCGGCGCTCAATTTGTTTACCAATGGGGTACCTCGGATGGCAATATTGTTTCAGGAACAACCGGGGCCAGCCCGACTGTAGATGAACCGGGCGAATACACCCTTGTAGTTACCAACAATATCAATGGTTGCACCAGCAGTTCTACCGTTGCCGTTCCGCAAAATATTACACCGCCGGTGGTGGATGCTACTGTTTCCAGCCTGCTTACTTGTGTTGTTACGCAGATTCAGTTACAGGGCAGTGCTACAGGGGGCACGCAGGGTGTTTCATACGCCTGGACCGGTCCGGGTACTGTAAGCGATGCCTATACGCCCAATCCTACCGTATATACCATTGGTCAGTACACACTTACTGCTACTGACCTGTATAACGGTTGTGTGGCTTCCGACCCTGTTTTGGTGAGCAATGATGTAGTTGCTCCGGATATAGTTATCGCCACGCCTGCCCAATTGAATTGTTATGTTACGCAGACTTCTTTAAGCGGAGCAGGTAGCAGTACGGGTGGCCAATACAGTTATTCATGGACAGGACCTGGAATTGTACTCGGAGCGAATACCTTGTCTCCTGCTGTCAACGAACCTGGTTTGTATAACTTATTGATTACCAATACTTCAAATGGCTGTATTTCTAGCCTGGGTACCAGCGTTACACAAGATATCCAGGCTCCGGTGGCGCAGGCAGGAGGCGCTTTTGAACTGACCTGTTCCGTTACAGCAGGGACGCTGAATACCAGCGGTTCCACTGCCGGCAATGGTATCAATTACGTCTGGAGCACCAGTAACGGCCATATCGTCGCCGGGAACAACAGCCCGACACCTACAGTCGATGAACCGGGTTTGTACGCGCTGACAGTCATCAATGCACAAACAGGATGTACAAATACGGCCAGTGTGGCGGTGACGGAGAACACCAACTATCCATCTTCCCTGGTGTTGAGCAAAGTGTTGCCGAAATGTGGCGGTCAGCCTGGTGCACTCGTAATAGAAACCGTCAGTGGTGGGGTAGGGCCTTACCTATATTCTATCGACGGTGGTGACAATTTCCTGACGGCCAATGCCTTTGAGGGGCTGGTTCCGGGCACTTACGACATGGTGGTGCAGGATGTGAACGGTTGCGAATATGAGCAGAGCCTGATTTTCCCAGTTCCGGTAGAACCGCAGGTTTCGTTGATCCCGGAATTAACGTTGACCTATGGGCAGGACGCCAAACTGACGGCAGCGCTCAATATTCCGCTCAATCAGGTGGATACCGTGATCTGGGAGCCGATGGAAAGCCTCACCCCGACCGCCAAGATGAATGAAGTGATCGCCCGGCCATTTAAAGACACGGAATACACCGTTCGGATCATAAATATCGATGGTTGTGAGGATGTGGCCAAAATTCTGGTCAGGGTAAAGGACCCGCAGATATGGGCGCCTAATATCTTTAGCCCGCATCGGGTGGACGGCAACAGTGATTTTTTCCTGATTTTTGCAGCAGATCGCACCATAAACAAAATCAACACCTTGCAAATATATGACCGCTGGGGAACGATGGTGTTCCGCAGGGACGATATGCAGCCCAATGATGAAACGCTGGGTTGGGACGGTAGTTTCCGCGGCAATATGCTCAATCCGGCCGTATTTGTATGGTGGGCAGATGTAGAATTGGCCGACGGAAGCCGGATCCTTCTGAAAGGGGATGTCACGATTGCGGACTAGGTTTTACTAATTTTCATTAAAAACAGCAAAACCTGTCTACATTTGCGCATCACCAACGAAAACTTTATGCCAGCCGAACTGCCATATAATTTTGCGTTTCTTGAGACGGCAACCGAGACTTTGCGCGCAATCGCTCATCCGCACAGGCTATTGATTGTGGAAATGTTGTACCATAGTAAATCTATGAACGTCACTGAAATCTATGAACGCCTGGGAATAGAACAGGCTGTAGCCAGCCACCACTTGCGCATCCTCAAGGATAGGGGAGTGGTCATGGTGCGAAGGGATGGAAAGAATAGCAACTATGCATTGACGCATGATGCCTTCTTTCAGATATTAGAGGTACTAAATCGTGTAATTTAGCAGTGTTCCAGGTTTATATTTTGAAAATATTCTGCACTGGAGTATTTTAAACTGATATTGGCGGGGTAAAAATCTGGACAACAGATTTTTACCCCATTTTTTTTCTTATGCCTGCTCATGCCAAACGATATTCCAAAAATGAATATCGTTTGGGTAATTTTCAAAATTTAATTTAAAAAAGTATGGAAAATCCGGCCTGGACAAATAATATTTTAAATTTTGAAAAAAAAATCAGCATGAAATAAACAACGTATATAAATGTGTATATACATTTGTTTGTCGTTAAAAACTCCGAATAAAAATCCACACCTTTCTTCACAAACAAAATTAAACGTCTACTAACTTTATGAGCGACATCTCTACTCAAGTTATGAGCAACTCCGGGACAGAAGAGACCAGCACGAAGGGATTGATGAAAGTCATTATGGCTTCGTCGGTAGGTACCCTGATCGAGTGGTACGATTTCTACATCTACGGTGCGATGGCGACTACGATTGCCAAACAGTTTTTCCCCCAGGATAACCCCACGGCCGCGTTTCTGGCGGCGTTAGCCACTTTTGCAGCGGGTTTTGTTGTCCGCCCGTTTGGCGCCCTGGTTTTTGGTCGTATTGGCGACCTTATCGGACGCAAGTACACCTTTTTGCTCACCCTGTTGTTGATGGGTGGTTCGACGTTTGCCATTGGTTTGATACCAGGCTATGCCAAAATCGGTATTTGGGCGCCTATATTGATCCTGTTGCTGCGATTCGTTCAGGGCCTTGCATTGGGCGGTGAGTACGGGGGCGCAGCGACGTACGTTGCAGAGCACTCTCCGGTGAAAAGGCGTGGATATTACACTGCATACATTCAAACGACCGCTACCCTGGGCTTCTTCCTGTCTTTGGGTGTGATCCTGACCACCCGCAAAGTGATGGGTGTGGAAGCGTTCAACGACTGGGGCTGGCGTTTACCGTTTATCGTATCGATCTTCCTGATCGCGATATCGGTTTATATCCGTCTGCGCATGGCTGAATCGCCATTGTTTGCAAAAATCAAAAAAGAGGGTAAAATTTCTGCCAATCCGCTCAAGGAATCGTTTGCGCACAAAACCAACCTGAAAATGGTGTTGCTGGCCTTGTTTGCAGCTGTTATGGGCCAGGGCGTGGTATGGTATACCGGCCAGTTTTATGCACAGACCTTCATTGAACGTACACTATCCATTGAATTTGAACAGGTGCGTTACCTGCTTTGTATCGCAATTCTAGCCGTTACGCCTTTCTTCCTTGTTTTTGGCGCATGGTCTGACAAAATTGGCCGCAAAACGATCATGATGGGCGGTATGTTATTGGCCATTCTCACTTACCGGCCTATTTACAAAGCCATGTACCACCTGGCTGACCCGAAGGCCAAGACGGAAATAGCGGAAAATAGTTCCGTTTCAAAAGCAGTAGCGGTGGCAGCAACGGGCGATTCTACGATTACCACAACGACGGTTAAGGCCTTTACGGACGGGAGTTCATCCAAAGTTGTAAAAAAGGAAACCATCCTTGCTGATAAATCCAAACCGGCGCCTAAAGCAGAAACCACTAAAACTTTCTGGCTTTCTTCGTTCGGTTTTTGGATGATGACACTCTTTGTATTCATTCAAATCCTGTATGTAACCATGGTGTACGGGCCGATTGCGGCCTTCCTGGTTGAGTTGTTCCCCACGCGTATTCGTTACACTTCCATGTCGCTTCCTTACCACATCGGTAATGGCATTTTCGGTGGCCTCACACCATTTATCGCAACCCGATTGGTGGATGCCAGCAAAACGACCGAAAATCCCGGTGGCGACCCGTATGTGGGTTTATGGTACCCGATCCTGATTGCTTCCGTTTGTTTTGTGCTGGGTATGTTATTCCTGCCTTCTAAAAACGACGAAAATGTAATGGATTAGAAGGTGTATTTTGGTGTTTTAGGGTTTTGGTGTTTTAGGGCGCATTGCCCTGAATCTGAACCAATACCAAGATAATGCACACCAAAACACCAAAACACCAAAACACCAAAACACATTCTCAACCACTCAACCTATTCAATCATGAATTCACTAAAACGTCTTTCCGGCTTCTTATGGATACTCCTGGGAGTCGCCGTTGTATACCTGATGGCCAGGCAGGCAGGTACTGAAATTGCCGCCGCTACCAAAGCCAACAAAGCTGTGCTTGATACCAAAATGTTCTGGTATATCATCATTCCGATTTTTACGCCCATTATGCTCGGGCTTTGCCTGTTCGGGTGGTATGCCTGGAAAGGTGAATACGACCAGATTGCGCGCGATTCGGAACATCTGGTGTAAATCACGGGGCGTTAAGTTCTGTTCTTTTTACATTGAACATTGTAAATTAGACATTGCAAATTGGACATTTTTTAAAATATAAATTAAAAAATTTACAATTTGCAATGTTTAATTACCAATGTTCAAGTAGTACTTAACAGCCCTGCCACCAACGCTGGGAGGGGCATAAGACAATGTCGAATCTTTAGTACAATGTCTTGATTTACATTGACTTAAGCCCTTTCCCTTTTTGCCTTTATTTTCGAGAAAGTCCCGCAAATATTTTAGTACAGAACGCATCATACGACACTCCCGCCATGACAGTGGCTTTTCGGGACAGCCATTGTCATGCCTTTAAACAGGTAACGCGGAATAACTAACCCATTTTTCTTATTTCAAATTTTTACCTGACATGCGTACGACATCCTTCTTGTCCGTATTAGCCACTGCTATGCTCAGTTGCCAACTGTATGCACAGCCTACGGGCACCACACCGGCCGCGCCCCCGCCTGCAACCATTACCCCCGCTCCTAAAACCGACCATTCTTACAAACCACTGACCCTGAAATTAAACGAAGACGGAAGTAAATACGTCCGCTTTATTATGTGGCACCAGATCTGGGCTACAGCGACCCAGAACAATCCTGACACTAAAGATGCTCAGGGCATTTTGGTTGACGGCTCCGATGGTGCAGACAAAGCATGGAGCACCGACCTGGCTTTGCGCCGTTCCCGTTTTCTGGCCTACGCACAGATTTCACCCCGTTGTATGATTCTGACGCATTGGGGGATTAATAACCAGAGTTTTATCAATGGGGCTACGGCGCCGAATGGACCAAATCCAACTACTGCTGTGGGTAATCAGGGTAAAAAACCGCAATTGTTTATCCATGACGCCTGGACAGAATACGAACTGGTAAAAAACAAACTGTATGTCGGCGCCGGACTTCACTATTTTAACGGTGTTTCCCGCCTGAGCAGTAATTCGACCCTGAATTTCATGACCCTGGATGCGCCTATTTTCAACTGGCATAACATTGAGGCTACGGACCAGTTTGCTCGCCAACTCGGCATTTACGCCAAAGGACAACTCGGCCGCCTGGATTATCGCCTGGCCTTGAATAAACCATTTGCCAGTGGTGTTATGCCAGCAGCGGTTGCCAAAAACGGTGTGGCTGTCAATGTGATCAATGAAAACTGGGCAACAGCAGGTTACGTCAACTGGATGTTCTGGGATAAAGAAAGCAACAAACTGCCATTTTACGTCGGTTCCTACCTGGGTTCAAAAAAGGTGTTGAACGTTGGAGTAGGTTTTTATAACCACCCCAAATCATCCTTGTATAAATCAAGTGACGGCCGGGATTCCACCTTCCAGAACGAACTTGCTATCGGAGCGGATATTTTCCTGGACATGCCGCTGAACAAGGCAAAAGGGACTGCCCTGAACATGTTGGCTACATATTATAGTTTTGATTACGGCACCAACTACATCAGAAACCTGGGTATTTTGAATTTGCACCCGACCGCAGCGTCCACGAATAGTTGGGCTGGTGGCGGCAATGCGCAACCAACCATAGGTACCGGCAATATTTTCTACCTGCAAGCCGGCTACCAAATGCCTAAACTGAAAAACGGCACCGCTTTCATGCCTTACGTAACCGTTACACATAAAGATTTTGAGCGCCTGGCTGATGCGTCTACACAGTACGGACTTGGACTGAATTATTTCGTGACCGGCCACAATGCTAAAATCACGCTGGAGTACCAGACCCGTCCGATATATAAAGTAAATGCGGCGAACAACAACGCTATAGAACGCACTGGATACAAAGGCGAACTGATACTTCAGACACATATCTTCCTGTAGATCAGAACTATAGACATCCTTTTTGAATGATTGGTTCCATCATGACGCGGCTGTTTTGCTGGAGGGGAAGGTTTGATGGTTTGAATAGTTTGAAGGTTTGGACTGGTAACCCAAGACTTTAAGTTACCTCCTCAAACCATCAAACTATTCAAACTATCAAACCCTTCCTCCAGCAATTCAGCTGCGTTTTTTACCTTCCAAACCATGTCTGATGATCGCAGTTCTCAATTAATTATCTTGTTTTTTGCTTTTGTAGTGCTGTTGAATTATCCCGTACTTCAGATTTTTGACCGCAAGGAATTGTGGTTCGGCATACCCGCTTTATATTTTTATTTCTTCTTTATTTGGCTGACATTAATAGTCGTTGTAGGTTTGGTTGTCCGAAAAAAAAGGAAATCGTGAATACAGACCAACCCACTATTTTATGGCATTAAGCCTTGTCATAGGCTTTTCACTGGCCTACATTACTTTATTGTTTTTGATTGCCTGGTGGGTAGACAAACGCGCCGAACAAGGCGTAAGTGTGGTCAATAATCCATACATCTATGCGCTGTCTTTAGCCGTTTATTGCACGGCCTGGACCTTTTTTGGGTCCGTAGGGCGGGCCACTACGGGTGGATTGAGTTTCCTGGGTGTGTACCTCGGCCCGACCTTACTGGCGCCCTTGTGGTACATGCTGCTGCGCAAAATGATTCTGATCTCCAAGCACCAGCGCATTACCAGTATTGCCGACTTTATTTCAGCCCGTTACGGGAAAAGCACGCTTTTGGGTGTTTTGGTGACGCTTATTGCCGTACTGGGCATTGTGCCGTATATTTCTATCCAACTCAAAGCGGTCACCTTCGGGATCAATACCTTGACCCATTTTGGCGGCGGACCGGTAGCGGCGCCTGCTTCCATTTTGCTGGATGCAGGTTTTTGGGTAACGGTAGCGATGGCCATTTTTACGGTCATTTTCGGTACGCGAAAACTCGATCCGAACGAACGCCATGAAGGTTTGGTGGCAGCAGTTGCTTTTGAAAGCATCATTAAACTGGTCACGTTCACAGCCGTGGGGCTTTTTGTCACCTTCGGCATTTACAACGGATTTGGCGATATATTTACACAGGCGACCTACCGGCCCGATACGGCCAAAATGCTGACATTCGAATCTTCCGGGGTAACTTCTTTTTCGTGGAATGTTCTGATGATGCTGTCGCTGTTTGCCATCATTTTGCTGCCCCGGCAATTCCATATTTCAGTAGTGGAAAACACCTCTCCAAGGCATATTCCAAAAGCGATGTGGGTCTTCCCATTGTACCTTTTACTCATCAATATATTTGTATTGCCGATAGCCCTGGCCGGAAAAATGATGTTCGATTCGGGCATACACCCGGATACCTATGTTTTGAGCCTGCCGCTGGCAAAAGGCGCAGCATGGCTGGCACTCGCAGCATTCATCGGAGGGTTTTCTGCAGCAACAAGTATGGTAGTTGTGGAGGCGACAGCCCTGAGTATCATGTTCAGCAACCATATAGTGGTGCCGTTACTGATCAAAACCCGAAGCATCGGAGGCAACGACCTGGTCAACGGCGCCGCCAGGCTGCTCGATATTCGCAGAATAAGTATCCTGCTGATGCTGATTCTGGCTTACTGGTACCAGAAATCGGTAGGGAATACTTACGACCTGGTGTCGGTCGGGCTGATCTCATTTACTGCCGCGGCACAACTTGCGCCGGCTGTAATAGGAGGTTTGTACTGGAAAAGGGCCACACACCAGGGCGCGGTGAGCGGATTGGTGGTCGGTTTTCTGATCTGGGCGTTTTGCCTGCCGCTCCCGAGTATGGCGCAGGCGGGCATCATTTCAAACACATTTGTCACGGAAGGACTGTTCGGTATTGCATTCCTGAAACCTTATGCCTTGTTTGGTATGACCGGACTGGATCCGATTACCCATGCGGCGTTCTGGAGTTTGTTTTTGAATACTTGGGCTTATGCTATTATTTCCGTCAATACACAGCCATCCATGTTGAGCCTGACACAGGCAGACTTGTTTGTGAATATCCACAAATACATCAGTGGTCAGGAATATGATATTTTAAAACGGGAAGCCAAAATCGGGGACCTGAAAGCGGTGCTGAATCGCTTTTTGGGGGAATCCCGATCCCTGTCCCTTTTTAATGAATACCAGCAGGCCAATGGGTTTTTACCTGATAATCAAAAGATTGCCCAGGCGGAACTGATCAGTTTTGTGGAAACAAACCTGGCCGGGGCTATCGGTGCAGCATCTGCCCGTTTGGTGATCGACAGCGTGGCAAAAGAAGAACAGATCACGCTGGATGAAGTGATGCGCATCCTGGAACAAACCCGTGAAGCCGTGCAGCACAGCCGCATCATGGAGACCAAAAACGAGGAGTTGAAAGTACTGACCCTGCAATTGACCAGGGCCAATGAACAGTTAAAACAACTCGACCGCCTTAAAGCGGATTTTATTACTACTGTGACCCACGAACTGCGTACACCGGTAACCAGCATCAAAGCGCTGTCCAGGATTATTCTCGATGACTACGAACGTTTAGATGATGAACGCCGAACCGCTTACCTGCAAATTATCGTCAATGAAAGCGACCGGATCAGCAGGTTGATTAACCAGGTGCTCGATATTGAAAAATTGCGCTCGGCAGAGCAACTGCACAGTGTCGACACGGTGGATTTGCGCGAAATAATGCTCTCAACCGTTGCGGGAATGCAACAACTTTTTGCCGAGCGCAATGTCACCTGCTCGCTGCCGCATTCCGGCGATGCTTTCCTGGTGAAAGGCGATCGGGATAAATTGATACAAGTGATGGTCAATTTACTATCCAATGCACTCAAATTTTGCGACCCCGTTTCAGGCAATATCAAAATAGAACTCCACATTAAAGGGCATTTCGTCCTGCTCCGGGTGCAGGACAATGGCAAGGGTATTCCGATGCATGCCCGGGACATGATTTTCGAGCAGTTTACGCAGTTGCACAGCCATGAACAAGGGAAACCGCAGGGTACCGGACTGGGGCTTTTTATTACCAAAAAAATTGTGGAACAACATGGCGGTACTATCCGTGTGGAAAGCGAGCCGGGAGAAGGAGCGACGTTTGAAGTGAAACTGCCGCTATTTGAACAATAATTCATGTTTGCTAAAAAAACAAGGCATAATATTTCTGGTTCGTGTGAGAAGTCCTACTTTTATACCGAAATTAAATTCAAAACGAACAAAAAAAGCCGTGCAGATCTCTGATAGTGCTTCCAAAATTCTGGTGGTGGACGACGAACCGAATATCGTCATAGCCCTAGAATACCTGCTTCAACGGGAAGGTTATGAAGTGCATAAGGCTTATACTGGTCAGGAAGCGCTCGACCGCCTCGAAACCATTACACCAGATGTAGTGGTGCTCGATGTGATGATGCCCGGTATGGATGGTTTTGAAGTGGCACGGCGCATCAGGCAAATGCCCGCACTCGAATGCACAAAAATCATTTTTCTCACCGCAAAAGGAACACAAAGGGATAAGGAAAGCGGATATGCCAGCGGCGCAGAATATTACATGATAAAACCCTTTGAAAATGAAGTGTTTGTGAGTACTGTTAATGAGATAATGGCGTACGGCTGATGGAAATAGCAATAAAAAAAACGGCAAAACGCTTGTTTAAACAATAGACATCCCGAATTTTTCAATTGTGAAAAATTTGGGATTTTTTTGTGACAGAAACGTTTTTATCGCTCGGAATAGTGGTGGCATGGGTTTTCAGTTTAAGTGCAGATAGTTTTACCCTGCAGGGTAAAACTATCTGCACTTAAACTGAAAACCCATGCCACCACTATTCCGAGCGATAAAAACGTTTCTGTCACAAAAAAATCCCAAATTTTTCACAATTGAAAAATTCGGGATGTCTATTGTTTAAACAAGCGTTTTGCCGTTTTTTTTATTGCTATTTCCATCAGCCGTACGCCATTATCTCATTAACAGTACTCACAAACACTTCATTTTCAAAGGGTTTTATCATGTAATATTCTGCGCCGCTGGCATATCCGCTTTCCTTATCCCTTTGTGTTCCTTTTGCGGTGAGAAAAATGATTTTTGTGCATTCGAGTGCGGGCATTTGCCTGATGCGCCGTGCCACTTCAAAACCATCCATACCGGGCATCATCACATCGAGCACCACTACATCTGGTGTAATGGTTTCGAGGCGGTCGAGCGCTTCCTGACCAGTATAAGCCTTATGCACTTCATAACCTTCCCGTTGAAGCAGGTATTCTAGGGCTATGACGATATTCGGTTCGTCGTCCACCACCAGAATTTTGGAAGCACTATCAGAGATCTGCACGGCTTTTTTTGTTCGTTTTGAATTTAATTTCGGTATAAAAGTAGGACTTCTCACACGAACCAGAAATATTATGCCTTGTTTTTTTAGCAAACATGAATTATTGTTCAAATAGCGGCAGTTTCACTTCAAACGTCGCTCCTTCTCCCGGCTCGCTTTCCACACGGATAGTACCGCCATGTTGTTCCACAATTTTTTTGGTAATAAAAAGCCCCAGTCCGGTACCCTGCGGTTTCCCTTGTTCATGGCTGTGCAACTGCGTAAACTGCTCGAAAATCATGTCCCGGGCATGCATCGGAATACCCTTGCCATTGTCCTGCACCCGGAGCAGGACGAAATGCCCTTTAATGTGGAGTTCTATTTTGATATTGCCTGAAACGGGGTCGCAAAATTTGAGTGCATTGGATAGTAAATTGACCATCACTTGTATCAATTTATCCCGATCGCCTTTCACCAGGAAAGCATCGCCGGAATGCGGCAGCGAGCAGGTGACATTGCGCTCGGCAAAAAGTTGTTGCATTCCCGCAACGGTTGAGAGCATTATTTCGCGCAAATCCACCGTGTCGACACTGTGCAGTTGCTCTGCCGAGCGCAATTTTTCAATATCGAGCACCTGGTTAATCAACCTGCTGATCCGGTCGCTTTCATTGACGATAATTTGCAGGTAAGCGGTTCGGCGTTCATCATCTAAACGTTCGTAGTCATCGAGAATAATCCTGGACAGCGCTTTGATGCTGGTTACCGGTGTACGCAGTTCGTGGGTCACAGTAGTAATAAAATCCGCTTTAAGGCGGTCGAGTTGTTTTAACTGTTCATTGGCCCTGGTCAATTGCAGGGTCAGTACTTTCAACTCCTCGTTTTTGGTCTCCATGATGCGGCTGTGCTGCACGGCTTCACGGGTTTGTTCCAGGATGCGCATCACTTCATCCAGCGTGATCTGTTCTTCTTTTGCCACGCTGTCGATCACCAAACGGGCAGATGCTGCACCGATAGCCCCGGCCAGGTTTGTTTCCACAAAACTGATCAGTTCCGCCTGGGCAATCTTTTGATTATCAGGTAAAAACCCATTGGCCTGCTGGTATTCATTAAAAAGGGACAGGGATCGGGATTCCCCCAAAAAGCGATTCAGCACCGCTTTCAGGTCCCCGATTTTGGCTTCCCGTTTTAAAATATCATATTCCTGACCACTGATGTATTTGTGGATATTCACAAACAAGTCTGCCTGTGTCAGGCTCAACATGGATGGCTGTGTATTGACGGAAATAATAGCATAAGCCCAAGTATTCAAAAACAAACTCCAGAACGCCGCATGGGTAATCGGATCCAGTCCGGTCATACCAAACAAGGCATAAGGTTTCAGGAATGCAATACCGAACAGTCCTTCCGTGACAAATGTGTTTGAAATGATGCCCGCCTGCGCCATACTCGGGAGCGGCAGGCAAAACGCCCAGATCAGAAAACCGACCACCAATCCGCTCACCGCGCCCTGGTGTGTGGCCCTTTTCCAGTACAAACCTCCTATTACAGCCGGCGCAAGTTGTGCCGCGGCAGTAAATGAGATCAGCCCGACCGACACCAGGTCGTAAGTATTCCCTACCGATTTCTGGTACCAGTAAGCCAGAATCAGCATCAGCAGGATACTTATTCTGCGAATATCGAGCAGCCTGGCGGCGCCGTTGACCAGGTCGTTGCCTCCGATGCTTCGGGTTTTGATCAGTAACGGCACCACTATATGGTTGCTGAACATGATACTCAGGGCTGTCGCCTCCACAACTACCATACTTGTTGCTGCAGAAAACCCTCCGATGAATGCTGCGAGTGCCAGCCATGCTGCGCCTTTTGCCAGCGGCAGGCTCAAAACATAGGTATCCGGGTGTATGCCCGAATCGAACATCATTTTTCCGGCCAGGGCTATCGGCAATACAAATATATTGATGAGTAAAAGGTACAATGGGAAGACCCACATCGCTTTTGGAATATGCCTTGGAGAGGTGTTTTCCACTACTGAAATATGGAATTGCCGGGGCAGCAAAATGATGGCAAACAGCGACAGCATCATCAGAACATTCCACGAAAAAGAAGTTACCCCGGAAGATTCGAATGTCAGCATTTTGGCCGTATCGGGCCGGTAGGTCGCCTGTGTAAATATATCGCCAAATCCGTTGTAAATGCCGAAGGTGACAAAAAGCCCCACGGCTGTGAACGTGACCAGTTTAATGATGCTTTCAAAAGCAACTGCTGCCACCAAACCTTCATGGCGTTCGTTCGGATCGAGTTTTCGCGTACCGAAAATGACCGTAAAAATGGCCATCGCTACCGTTACCCAAAAACCTGCATCCAGCAAAATGGAAGCAGGCGCCGCTACCGGTCCGCCGCCAAAATGGGTCAAGGTATTGATCCCGAAGGTGACCGCTTTGAGTTGGATAGAAATATACGGCACAATGCCCAGTACGGCAATAAGCGTCACCAAAACACCCAAAAGCGTGCTTTTCCCGTAACGGGCTGAAATAAAGTCGGCAATACTGGTAATGCGCTGGTGCTTGGAGATCAGAATCATTTTGCGCAGCAGCATGTACCACAAGGGCGCCAGTAAGGTCGGGCCGAGGTACACACCCAGGAAACTCAATCCACCCGTAGTGGCCCGCCCTACGGACCCAAAAAAGGTCCAGGCCGTGCAATAAACGGCTAAAGACAGCGCATAGATGTATGGATTATTGACCACACTTACGCCTTGTTCGGCGCGTTTGTCTACCCACCAGGCAATCAAAAACAATAAAGTAATGTAGGCCAGTGAAAAGCCTATGACAAGGCTTAATGCCATAAAATAGTGGGTTGGTCTGTATTCACGATTTCCTTTTTTTTCGGACAACCAAACCTACAACGACTATTAATGTCAGCCAAATAAAGAAGAAATAAAAATATAAAGCGGGTATGCCGAACCACAATTCCTTGCGGTCAAAAATCTGAAGTACGGGATAATTCAACAGCACTACAAAAGCAAAAAACAAGATAATTAATTGAGAACTGCGATCATCAGACATGGTTTGGAAGGTAAAAAACGCAGCTGAATTGCTGGAGGAAGGGTTTGATAGTTTGAATAGTTTGATGGTTTGAGGAGGTAACTTAAAGTCTTGGGTTACCAGTCCAAACCTTCAAACTATTCAAACCATCAAACCTTCCCCTCCAGCAAAACAGCCGCGTCATGATGGAACCAATCATTCAAAAAGGATGTCTATAGTTCTGATCTACAGGAAGATATGTGTCTGAAGTATCAGTTCGCCTTTGTATCCAGTGCGTTCTATAGCGTTGTTGTTCGCCGCATTTACTTTATATATCGGACGGGTCTGGTACTCCAGCGTGATTTTAGCATTGTGGCCGGTCACGAAATAATTCAGTCCAAGTCCGTACTGTGTAGACGCATCAGCCAGGCGCTCAAAATCTTTATGTGTAACGGTTACGTAAGGCATGAAAGCGGTGCCGTTTTTCAGTTTAGGCATTTGGTAGCCGGCTTGCAGGTAGAAAATATTGCCGGTACCTATGGTTGGTTGCGCATTGCCGCCACCAGCCCAACTATTCGTGGACGCTGCGGTCGGGTGCAAATTCAAAATACCCAGGTTTCTGATGTAGTTGGTGCCGTAATCAAAACTATAATATGTAGCCAACATGTTCAGGGCAGTCCCTTTTGCCTTGTTCAGCGGCATGTCCAGGAAAATATCCGCTCCGATAGCAAGTTCGTTCTGGAAGGTGGAATCCCGGCCGTCACTTGATTTATACAAGGATGATTTGGGGTGGTTATAAAAACCTACTCCAACGTTCAACACCTTTTTTGAACCCAGGTAGGAACCGACGTAAAATGGCAGTTTGTTGCTTTCTTTATCCCAGAACATCCAGTTGACGTAACCTGCTGTTGCCCAGTTTTCATTGATCACATTGACAGCCACACCGTTTTTGGCAACCGCTGCTGGCATAACACCACTGGCAAATGGTTTATTCAAGGCCAGGCGATAATCCAGGCGGCCGAGTTGTCCTTTGGCGTAAATGCCGAGTTGGCGAGCAAACTGGTCCGTAGCCTCAATGTTATGCCAGTTGAAAATAGGCGCATCCAGGGTCATGAAATTCAGGGTCGAATTACTGCTCAGGCGGGAAACACCGTTAAAATAGTGAAGTCCGGCGCCGACATACAGTTTGTTTTTTACCAGTTCGTATTCTGTCCAGGCGTCATGGATAAACAATTGCGGTTTTTTACCCTGATTACCCACAGCAGTAGTTGGATTTGGTCCATTCGGCGCCGTAGCCCCATTGATAAAACTCTGGTTATTAATCCCCCAATGCGTCAGAATCATACAACGGGGTGAAATCTGTGCGTAGGCCAGAAAACGGGAACGGCGCAAAGCCAGGTCGGTGCTCCATGCTTTGTCTGCACCATCGGAGCCGTCAACCAAAATGCCCTGAGCATCTTTAGTGTCAGGATTGTTCTGGGTCGCTGTAGCCCAGATCTGGTGCCACATAATAAAGCGGACGTATTTACTTCCGTCTTCGTTTAATTTCAGGGTCAGTGGTTTGTAAGAATGGTCGGTTTTAGGAGCGGGGGTAATGGTTGCAGGCGGGGGCGCGGCCGGTGTGGTGCCCGTAGGCTGTGCATACAGTTGGCAACTGAGCATAGCAGTGGCTAATACGGACAAGAAGGATGTCGTACGCATGTCAGGTAAAAATTTGAAATAAGAAAAATGGGTTAGTTATTCCGCGTTACCTGTTTAAAGGCATGACAATGGCTGTCCCGAAAAGCCACTGTCATGGCGGGAGTGTCGTATGATGCGTTCTGTACTAAAATATTTGCGGGACTTTCTCGAAAATAAAGGCAAAAAGGGAAAGGGCTTAAGTCAATGTAAATCAAGACATTGTACTAAAGATTCGACATTGTCTTATGCCCCTCCCAGCGTTGGTGGCAGGGCTGTTAAGTACTACTTGAACATTGGTAATTAAACATTGCAAATTGTAAATTTTTTAATTTATATTTTAAAAAATGTCCAATTTGCAATGTCTAATTTACAATGTTCAATGTAAAAAGAACAGAACTTAACGCCCCGTGATTTACACCAGATGTTCCGAATCGCGCGCAATCTGGTCGTATTCACCTTTCCAGGCATACCACCCGAACAGGCAAAGCCCGAGCATAATGGGCGTAAAAATCGGAATGATGATATACCAGAACATTTTGGTATCAAGCACAGCTTTGTTGGCTTTGGTAGCGGCGGCAATTTCAGTACCTGCCTGCCTGGCCATCAGGTATACAACGGCGACTCCCAGGAGTATCCATAAGAAGCCGGAAAGACGTTTTAGTGAATTCATGATTGAATAGGTTGAGTGGTTGAGAATGTGTTTTGGTGTTTTGGTGTTTTGGTGTTTTGGTGTGCATTATCTTGGTATTGGTTCAGATTCAGGGCAATGCGCCCTAAAACACCAAAACCCTAAAACACCAAAATACACCTTCTAATCCATTACATTTTCGTCGTTTTTAGAAGGCAGGAATAACATACCCAGCACAAAACAAACGGAAGCAATCAGGATCGGGTACCATAAACCCACATACGGGTCGCCACCGGGATTTTCGGTCGTTTTGCTGGCATCCACCAATCGGGTTGCGATAAATGGTGTGAGGCCACCGAAAATGCCATTACCGATGTGGTAAGGAAGCGACATGGAAGTGTAACGAATACGCGTGGGGAACAACTCAACCAGGAAGGCCGCAATCGGCCCGTACACCATGGTTACATACAGGATTTGAATGAATACAAAGAGTGTCATCATCCAAAAACCGAACGAAGAAAGCCAGAAAGTTTTAGTGGTTTCTGCTTTAGGCGCCGGTTTGGATTTATCAGCAAGGATGGTTTCCTTTTTTACAACTTTGGATGAACTCCCGTCCGTAAAGGCCTTAACCGTCGTTGTGGTAATCGTAGAATCGCCCGTTGCTGCCACCGCTACTGCTTTTGAAACGGAACTATTTTCCGCTATTTCCGTCTTGGCCTTCGGGTCAGCCAGGTGGTACATGGCTTTGTAAATAGGCCGGTAAGTGAGAATGGCCAATAACATACCGCCCATCATGATCGTTTTGCGGCCAATTTTGTCAGACCATGCGCCAAAAACAAGGAAGAAAGGCGTAACGGCTAGAATTGCGATACAAAGCAGGTAACGCACCTGTTCAAATTCAATGGATAGTGTACGTTCAATGAAGGTCTGTGCATAAAACTGGCCGGTATACCATACCACGCCCTGGCCCATAACAGCTGCAAACAAGGCCAGCAACACCATTTTCAGGTTGGTTTTGTGCGCAAACGATTCCTTGAGCGGATTGGCAGAAATTTTACCCTCTTTTTTGATTTTTGCAAACAATGGCGATTCAGCCATGCGCAGACGGATATAAACCGATATCGCGATCAGGAAGATCGATACGATAAACGGTAAACGCCAGCCCCAGTCGTTGAACGCTTCCACACCCATCACTTTGCGGGTGGTCAGGATCACACCCAAAGACAGGAAGAAGCCCAGGGTAGCGGTCGTTTGAATGTATGCAGTGTAATATCCACGCCTTTTCACCGGAGAGTGCTCTGCAACGTACGTCGCTGCGCCCCCGTACTCACCGCCCAATGCAAGGCCCTGAACGAATCGCAGCAACAGGATCAATATAGGCGCCCAAATACCGATTTTGGCATAGCCTGGTATCAAACCAATGGCAAACGTCGAACCACCCATCAACAACAGGGTGAGCAAAAAGGTGTACTTGCGTCCGATAAGGTCGCCAATACGACCAAAAACCAGGGCGCCAAACGGGCGGACAACAAAACCCGCTGCAAAAGTGGCTAACGCCGCCAGAAACGCGGCCGTGGGGTTATCCTGGGGGAAAAACTGTTTGGCAATCGTAGTCGCCATCGCACCGTAGATGTAGAAATCGTACCACTCGATCAGGGTACCTACCGACGAAGCCATAATGACTTTCATCAATCCCTTCGTGCTGGTCTCTTCTGTCCCGGAGTTGCTCATAACTTGAGTAGAGATGTCGCTCATAAAGTTAGTAGACGTTTAATTTTGTTTGTGAAGAAAGGTGTGGATTTTTATTCGGAGTTTTTAACGACAAACAAATGTATATACACATTTATATACGTTGTTTATTTCATGCTGATTTTTTTTTCAAAATTTAAAATATTATTTGTCCAGGCCGGATTTTCCATACTTTTTTAAATTAAATTTTGAAAATTACCCAAACGATATTCATTTTTGGAATATCGTTTGGCATGAGCAGGCATAAGAAAAAAAATGGGGTAAAAATCTGTTGTCCAGATTTTTACCCCGCCAATATCAGTTTAAAATACTCCAGTGCAGAATATTTTCAAAATATAAACCTGGAACACTGCTAAATTACACGATTTAGTACCTCTAATATCTGAAAGAAGGCATCATGCGTCAATGCATAGTTGCTATTCTTTCCATCCCTTCGCACCATGACCACTCCCCTATCCTTGAGGATGCGCAAGTGGTGGCTGGCTACAGCCTGTTCTATTCCCAGGCGTTCATAGATTTCAGTGACGTTCATAGATTTACTATGGTACAACATTTCCACAATCAATAGCCTGTGCGGATGAGCGATTGCGCGCAAAGTCTCGGTTGCCGTCTCAAGAAACGCAAAATTATATGGCAGTTCGGCTGGCATAAAGTTTTCGTTGGTGATGCGCAAATGTAGACAGGTTTTGCTGTTTTTAATGAAAATTAGTAAAACCTAGTCCGCAATCGTGACATCCCCTTTCAGAAGGATCCGGCTTCCGTCGGCCAATTCTACATCTGCCCACCATACAAATACGGCCGGATTGAGCATATTGCCGCGGAAACTACCGTCCCAACCCAGCGTTTCATCATTGGGCTGCATATCGTCCCTGCGGAACACCATCGTTCCCCAGCGGTCATATATTTGCAAGGTGTTGATTTTGTTTATGGTGCGATCTGCTGCAAAAATCAGGAAAAAATCACTGTTGCCGTCCACCCGATGCGGGCTAAAGATATTAGGCGCCCATATCTGCGGGTCCTTTACCCTGACCAGAATTTTGGCCACATCCTCACAACCATCGATATTTATGATCCGAACGGTGTATTCCGTGTCTTTAAATGGCCGGGCGATCACTTCATTCATCTTGGCGGTCGGGGTGAGGCTTTCCATCGGCTCCCAGATCACGGTATCCACCTGATTGAGCGGAATATTGAGCGCTGCCGTCAGTTTGGCGTCCTGCCCATAGGTCAACGTTAATTCCGGGATCAACGAAACCTGCGGTTCTACCGGAACTGGGAAAATCAGGCTCTGCTCATATTCGCAACCGTTCACATCCTGCACCACCATGTCGTAAGTGCCCGGAACCAGCCCCTCAAAGGCATTGGCCGTCAGGAAATTGTCACCACCGTCGATAGAATATAGGTAAGGCCCTACCCCACCACTGACGGTTTCTATTACGAGTGCACCAGGCTGACCGCCACATTTCGGCAACACTTTGCTCAACACCAGGGAAGATGGATAGTTGGTGTTCTCCGTCACCGCCACACTGGCCGTATTTGTACATCCTGTTTGTGCATTGATGACTGTCAGCGCGTACAAACCCGGTTCATCGACTGTAGGTGTCGGGCTGTTGTTCCCGGCGACGATATGGCCGTTACTGGTGCTCCAGACGTAATTGATACCATTGCCGGCAGTGGAACCGCTGGTATTCAGCGTCCCTGCTGTAACGGAACAGGTCAGTTCAAAAGCGCCTCCTGCCTGCGCCACCGGAGCCTGGATATCTTGTGTAACGCTGGTACCCAGGCTAGAAATACAGCCATTTGAAGTATTGGTAATCAATAAGTTATACAAACCAGGTTCGTTGACAGCAGGAGACAAGGTATTCGCTCCGAGTACAATTCCAGGTCCTGTCCATGAATAACTGTATTGGCCACCCGTACTGCTACCTGCTCCGCTTAAAGAAGTCTGCGTAACATAACAATTCAATTGGGCAGGCGTGGCGATAACTATATCCGGAGCAACTACATCATTGCTCACCAAAACAGGGTCGGAAGCCACACAACCGTTATACAGGTCAGTAGCAGTAAGTGTGTACTGACCAATGGTATATACGGTAGGATTGGGCGTATAGGCATCGCTTACAGTACCCGGACCGGTCCAGGCGTATGAAACACCCTGCGTGCCCCCTGTAGCACTGCCCTGTAACTGAATCTGCGTAACAACACAAGTAAGCAGGCTGGAAACAGTAGCATCCACCACCGGCGGTGTAATATTTTGCGGAACGGCAACGGTAGAACTGCTGGTGCAACCATTGATATTGTTGGTAACTACAAGGGTGTATTCGCCCGGTTCATCTACAGTCGGGCTGGCCCCGGTTGTTCCTGAAACAATATTGCCATCCGAGGTACCCCATTGGTAAACAAATTGAGCGCCGCTGCTGCTGCCTATATTATTGAGCGGCAGGGTTTGTATGGCACAGGTAAGTTCTCCGCCGACTGCAGAGGCCGAAACGGGCGGCTCTACATCCTCCGGAACGGTAACGGAAGCAGTATTGGTACAGCCAGTCAACAAATTGCGCACCATCAAATCGTACACACCCGGATCTCCCACACTTGGTGTAGGCGTATCGGCTCCCGACAGGATCAGTCCGTTCGGCGTATCCCAGTGGTAACTGAAATCAGCACCTGTGCTGCTGCCGTTTACATTCAGGTTGGTGGTCAGCACCGTGCAGGTAAGCACCGATTCATGCCCGGCCGCTGCCACAGGAGGTTCAATATCCTGATTAACCAGTACAGTTGCATCTGAGGAACAGCCGTTATTGACATTTGTAACCACCAAAGCATAAGTGCCCGGTGCGCTGATATTCGGCGTAAGCGTAGTGTCGCCGGCCACAATCTGACCATCCAGGGTACTCCATTGATACGAAAACTGAGCGCCGATGCTGCTGGACGAGGCGTTGAGATTCAGCGCAGTCACATCACAGGTAAGCGTGGGAGAAATACCGGCATCCGCTTCCGGCGTATTTACATCGAGCAGGATTTGTACGGTACTTTCAGCCGTACAGCCATTCGACTCGTCTGTTACGACCAGGGTGTAATATCCGCTTTGATCGACTTGTGGTTGCAGGATAGTATCTCCCAGTAAAATATTGCCATCCTGAGTATCCCAGAGGTACTTGTACTGATTTCCGGTACTACTGCCTGCTCCATCGAGGGTAAGGACGGGATGTGCACAGGAAAGCACCGCCGGGGCGCCCGCATCTGCCTGTGGCAATGTCAGGTTTTCATTTACCGAAATGGTGGACAACGCAACACAACTGTTGGCGGTATTGTACACTTGCAAGGTGTATTGTCCGGGTTCATCCACAATCGGCGTGGTGGTATTTTCACCCGCAACAATATGTCCGTTTGTGGTTTCCCAAGTGTAGGTCAACGTAGGTCCCTGCGACGAATTCAATCCGCTTAGTTGCAGCGAATTGGTCACACAGTTGAGCTCGCCTGTTACCTCTGCAATAGCATCCGGAACATTGGCATCTCTGTCAATAAGCACCTGATCCGTACTGGTGCAGCCATTGTATGTATTGGTAACCAATATATTATAGGTGCCAGGCGCATCCACTACCGGACTCAATGTGCTGTCCCCCGAAGCAATATTGCCATCCAAGGTCGTCCATGTATAGGCAAAAAGCGTATCCGTGTTTCCTTGCCCTGACAACGTCACGGAAGGTATGACACAGGTAAGGGTAGACTGTGGCCCGGCCTCTACTGCCGGCACAACAACATCCTGAGTGATCGCGACCGCATCAGTAGCCTGACACTGATTAAAAGTATTAGTGACCACCAATTGGTAATCGCCGGGTTCATCTATGGTAGGTACCGGGGTGTTGGCGCCGCCAGTAATTTGTCCTCCATTGGAAGCCGTCCAGACATACTGGAAAAGCGGACCAGTACTTGACGCGCTTCCATCGAGTGCTATCACCGTTTTGGTACAGGTCAGTTCATCCGCTGGCCCGGCAATCGCAACCGGAATAGCGATATCTTCTACAATTGCGACCGTGGAAATGGCCGTGCAGCCATTGGCGACGTTGGTAACGGTCAGGGAGTAATCGCCCGGCTCGTCCACAACAGGTTGCAGATTGGTAGAAGCAGCAACATTACCAGGACCTGCCCAGGAATAAGCGTAGCCGGCACCCTGACTGGAAGCCGTGGCGTTTAACACAATGCTATTGACAGCGCAGGTAAGCGTATCGGGTGTGCCCGCGTTGGCTACCGGCAAACTGGCATCCGCCATGACAGTTGTACTGGCGGTGCTGGTACAACCGTTCTGGGTATTGGTAACAATCAGGGTATATGCACCCACAGCGTTGATCTGGGGCTGTAGGGTATTTTCCCCGGAAAGGACGTTCCCGTTCTGAGTCAGCCAGTTGTAAGCAAACTGACCACCCACACTACTGCCTGTTCCATTCAGGGACAGGTTTGCCACAGTACAACTTAACACGCCGCCTGGCGCCACCATTGCATCGGGCGCAATATAATCGGTGCCAACGAGCACAGATGCTGCGGAGGCACAACCATTGTCCTGGTTGACAATGCTCAGGTTATAGGTACCGGGAGCATTGATCAAGGGTTGAAGGGTATTTCCCCCGGAAAGAATATTGCCGTCTGGCGAGTCCCAGATGTAGGCAAGTGAACTTCCCTGACTGGACCCGCTGGCATCCAATATGAGTTCTTCCACATCACAGGTTAGCACTTGTGGCAGCCCTGCGTCCGCTACCGGGTATTGCTGGCTGGTTTGCACCTGTACGGATGCCGTATCCGTACATCCATTTCCGGTACTTAAAACGGTCAGAATATAGAGGCCGGACTGGTTAACCGTTGGGATCAGGGATTGTCCGCCTTGAACGATATT
>JADLCC010000077.1 GCA_020847425.1 Saprospiraceae bacterium | reverse complement strand
GGCCAGCGCCAAACCCTGGCTCGATACCCCAACGAGGGCATCCTGAAAATCGGAAAACTGTACGACCGCGGCTCCATTCCCCGGCAGGGCGACCACTCCAACCGGGGCGCCGAATTCGGCTACGAATATGAGCGGCCGGCCCGCTGGCTCGAAGCGCGGGACATTTGGCTGCACGGCCATTTTTCGTTTGGCTATGCCGACGATCATTTGCGGGTACAACAACTGGATACGGCGCGCCGGTCCATCCGCCTGGCACAGCCGCATATCTACGGGCTCTACTCCAGCCTGTACGCCGATACCTCCAAGTGGGTGGAGCGCGTGGGCTTGTCGATGCGCGGGTACTACGCCTACAACCTGCTGGAAGAAATCGACCAGCCCGGCGAGTGGTATCTCGACCGCGAAAGCGGGCTCCTGTACCTGTACCCGCCGCCGGCTTTCGCAACGGCTACCGTGGAAATTTCCCTGCGGGAAACACCCTTTATCCGCTTGCAGCACACCGCGCACATCCGGCTGGAAAACCTCGCTTTCAGTACGGCGCGCGGCATGGGCATTTACCTGGAAAACAGCCACCACATCGACATCGTGGCTTGCCGGTTCAGCAACCTGGGCACGGTGGCCATCAGTGCCGGCCAGGCCCTGGAACACAGTGCCCCGCAGTACAGCGCCGAAGGGGCGCCCCTGACCGATATTTGGAGCTCCGAACAATTCCACCCCCTGCGCATCCAGGATTGCCATATCGCCCGGACCGGCACCGGGGGCATCATTTTGACCGGGGGCGAGCGCCGGACCTTGAGCGGCAGCCAACATGAAATCAGCGCTTGTACGTTTGAGCGGGTCGACGAAGTCAACCACAGCTATGCCCCGGCCGTCAAACTTTTTGGCGTGGGGAGCACCGTGTCGCATTGCCATTTCCAGGACCTGCGGCACATGGCCCTGAGTTTTATGGGCAACGAACACCGCATCGAGTACAACCGCTTCGAACGCATTTGCACTGAAACCGACGACATGGCCGCTATCTACACCGGCCGCGACCCTTCGGCCCGGGGTACGGTGATCCGGCACAACCATTTCCGCGATATTTTGCCGCAAGACGCCCAAAGCCAGGTCGGCGCTATTTTTATTGACGACGGCTCCGGCGGCATCGACATTGCGCACAACTGGTTTGAGCGCTGCGGCAGCCGGGGCGACGAGGAAATGTTCGGCTGCATAGCGCTGCATGGCGGCTTTGGCAACACCATCCACCACAACCTGTTCCAGGATTGCGACATCGCCGTTGGCAACAACTATTGGAGCGCCGAAAAATGGAAAACCTTTCTCGAAACGCCGCTCATGCGCCAGCGTTTGCAGGAAACGGTGGATGTTTCGAGCGCTGTTTTTCAGGAGAAATACCCCGACCTGCGCCAGCCCTTCGGCGGCGAACGCCTAAACCAGGTAGCCCACAACTGGCTGATTCGGAGCAACATGGTGCTGCAAGGCCGGCTCGAACTGGACCGCAACAAGATGCTCGACCCCGACCAACTCGATGTGGCCTTGAAAAAAATTGGATTTGACCGCGCACAGATTGGGCCCCGTTGATGCGGGTACAAGAGTGCCATTCCCCCTGATTAGCACGATACGCGATGCGATTTAATTTTATCTTTTTTTACGCCTTTTTGGGTGTTTTTGGGTTATTCCAGGTGCCGGCGCTGGCGCAAATAGTCAACATTGAAGAGCAGCGCATCACCGGCACCAACGATTCGGTGCGTTGGTACGGGCACCTGCGGGGCAGTGCGGCGCTGATCAAGGTGCGCGAACAGAGCCTCCAACTGGCCGCTGAGGCCCGGGTGCAGTACAAGACGCCCGTGCACCTGGTGCTGTTGTTGTTGCAGCAAAACCTGCTGCGGGCCGGCGGCAATGATTTCAGTAACCAGGCCTTTGCGCACCTGCGCTACAACTACAAACTGAGCGACACCTGGGTATGGGAGGCCTATGGGCAATTGCAAACCAGCCCGCTACAACTACTTCAGCAGCGGCATTTGGTGGGTACGGGGCTGCGCTGGCGGGCGCTCAAATCGGCCGATGGCCGGCAACGGCTCTACCTGGGCAGTTCCTGGCTTTGGGAGAACAACCGGTTTTCGGCGCCCTTTGGCGGCAATACCTGGCACCGATCGAGCAACTACGTGTCGGCCACCCTGCGGGTTGGCAAGCAGACCAGCCTGATCGGCACCACTTATTGGCAGCCCGTTTGGGGCTATATCCACAATTACCGGTTCAGTACGGACTGGCTCCTGAAAATTGCGATCACCAAGCAGATCGCCCTGACCCTGGATATTACCTACAATCTGGATAAAAATTTGCCGGTGGGAGCGCCGGCGGAATCGTATGCGTGGCGCAATGGGTTGGTGTGGCAGTTGCGGTAGTGGAGGGCAGTTTTATATGAAATACAGATCATGCTCCTAGCCAAAGTGGCACGATTATTCCCTTTATTTAAGTGTTGTTATATTTACCCCACAATAACACAGGAATAAAATGATCCTCACCCCGCACCAAGCTCAATATTTCGCCTACGAACTTACACGACAACGCAGTGGAAAAGACCGGGATAAACTAACCTCTGCCTTACTTGATGCTCAGGTCGAACTGACCCCGCATCAGGTGGAGGCAGCTTTGTTTGCTTTCCGGTCGCCGTTGAGCCAAGGTGTTATTCTGGCAGATGAAGTCGGTTTGGGAAAAACTATCGAAGCAGGCCTTGTTATCGCCCAAAAATGGGCCGAACGCCGCCGTAAGATCCTGGTTATCGTCCCGGCTAACCTGCGCAAACAATGGAGTCAAGAACTATTGGATAAATTTTTTCTTCCCTCCATTATACTGGAAGCCCGAACCTACAAAGAACAACGTGCGGGGGGCATCCGGGAACCTTTTAACCAAACCAATGATGAAAAAATAGTCATCTGCTCGTACCACTATGCCCGTGCCATGGAATATGAGATTCGGGATGTAGAGTGGGACCTGGTAGTGCTTGATGAAGCACACAAACTTCGCAATGTTTATCGCACGGATAACAAAATCGGGCGCGCCATTCGGGACTCCATTCAGGGGAAACCCAAAATACTGCTCACTGCTACCCCGCTGCAAAACTCCTTGCTCGAACTATACGGCTTGGTTAGCCTTATTGACGAGTATATTTTTGGTGATCTCAAAAGTTTTAAAATCCAATTTTCACGCCTTTCCGGAGACGATGCCCGTTACGAAGACCTTCGCCAGCGCCTGGCGCCTATTTGCCAACGGACATTACGCAGCAATGTGTTGCAGTATGTTAAGTATACCAATCGCCACGCGCTTACTGAAGACTACTTCCCCGGCGACGACGAGATGGAACTCTATCATAAAGTGTCCGAATACCTCCAACGGGATAACTTATACGCATTACCAGCTGGTCAGCGACAATTGATGACGCTAATCCTGCGTCGCTTGCTGGCGTCTTCCACTTTTGCTATTTCAGGCACCTTTGATGCGCTTGCAAATAAATTGCAAGCCATTCTCGACTTGCATCGCCACGAAAGTATTATCCCTTCTACCGAAGAGATTGCTCAGGCAGACGAAGCGCAAGAAATCGAAATTGCGAAAAATTTTGAAGATTTCAGCGATGTAAGGGAGGAATGGCTCGAATACGGCGACGGCGAAGCGGAAAAAGAACCGGTTCGTTTCGATGCCAAACAACTGGCTGAGATTCAACAAGAAAAAGCAGACCTCGAAGCATACGCTGTTTTGGCAAAAAAAATTGACAAAAACGCCAAAGGCGAACACCTGCTCGCCGCGTTAGAAAAGGGTTTTAAAAACTTACAAAAACGAGACGCGCCCGAAAAAGCGATAATTTTCACCGAAAGTACCCGCACCCAAAACTACATCCTCGAACATTTAGAAAAAATCCCCCAGTTTCAGGGGAAAATCGTGCTCTTCAACGGCACCAACAACGATAAACTCAGCAACCAAATTTACCGGGAGTGGTCCGAAGCCAATAAAGGAACAGACCGGGTGACCGGCTCACCATCGGCCGATAAACGCGCCGCTATTGTAGAGCGTTTTGCCCATCCCGATACCAAAATTATGATTGCTACCGAGGCTGGAGCCGAGGGCATCAACCTCCAGTTTTGTGCCTTCATCATCAATTACGACCTGCCCTGGAACCCCCAACGCGTGGAACAACGCATCGGGCGTTGCCACCGCTACGGCCAAAAACATGATGTAGTGGTACTCAATTTCATCAACCGCAGAAATGCAGCCGACGAGCGTGTGTACCGCCTGCTGGAAGAAAAATTTAAACTCTTTGAAGGCGTCTTTGGCGCCTCCGACGAGGTCCTTGGCGCCATCGAAAGCGGCGTGGATTTTGAACGCCGGATTTTACAGATTTTTCAAGAATGTCGAAATGATGCTGAAATCAACCAGGCCTTCGATAAACTCCGGGAAGAACTCAGTGCAAGCATCAGCACAGAAATCAACCGAACCCGCCACGAATTGCTCGAAAACCTGGATGCCGCCGTAGTAGATAAAGTACGTATTCAAAACCTGGGCGAAACCGGCGATAGCCTGGACAAATACCACCAATGGCTCTGGGATATCACCCGGTATGCGCTCCATGGCAAAGCGGATTTTGAAGAAACTGCTAAATCGTTTCGCTTGCGCGCCTTGCCCGGCACCGTACCCAAAGACACGCCCTTGGGCCTATACCGCATGCTGCCCAGGCCTGCCGCCGCTAACCCCGGCAACCAGGCGGCCGGGCTGCTCGACTGGCTGCATACCCTCACCCAAAAACCCGCCAACACCTACCGCGCCGGTCACTCGCTGGCACAAGCAATCCTGGAACACTGCAAAGACGATAATCTGCCGCTGGCCAGACTCGAATTCCAGTATGATGCCTATCCACCCATAGCTGTCCTGCAAGCGCACGTGGGCCAGTCCGGCTGGATGCGTATGGAACGGCTCCGGCTCGAATACAACCAGCAAAAAGAAGATCAACTGCTCTTCGCAGGCCTGACCGATGCCGGCGAGCCGCTCGACGCCGACCAATGCCGCCAAATGCTCCGCTTGGCCGCCGTGGCTACCGGCATGCCCGACGCCCCACCAAACGCCGATGCCCTGGCCCTGCTCGACCAATTGCTCGGCCAGGAAGAAACCGAGGAAATGAAAAACAACCAGGCTTGGCTCAATCAGTTCTACGAACGGGAGCAAGAAAAGATGGACCGCTGGGTAGAAGACCGCCGCCAAAGCATTCGCGCCGAGCTCAAAGACCTCGAAACCAGCATCAAACAACTCAAAACCGAGGCCCGAAAAATGCTCAACCTCCAAAACAAAGTAGCCGCTCAGCGTACCATCAAAGAACTGGAAAGCCGGCTGGCCGAACGAAAATTCCGCCAGTTCGAAGTAGAAAAAGAAATAGAAACCAAAAAAGACGCATTTCTCGACGATATCGAGGCCCGCATCCGCCAAGCCCCCCAACGAACCCCGCTCTTTACCCTGCGCTGGTCACTCCTGCGTATTGCCAAACAACGATGAATTAACTAAGGCCGATCAAAGATGTCCCAAAACGATCTCCATCAAAAATTACAAGAATTATTAACCCATCCGTTTGAATCGGAAATATTCGAGTGCAAAGAGGCCAAAAACGATTTCGATTTTGGCAAACTTGGTAAGTATTTCTCCGCATTGGCTAATGAAGCTAACCTTTGTGGCGCAAAGGAAGCCTGGCTCGTCTTCGGAATTCGGGATCGCGACCGGGTTATTGTAGGATCACAGTTTAAAAATCAGGCCAATGCACTGACCAAGTTAAAATCGGATATTTCACATAAAACGACTAACCGAATCACCTTCAAAGATATCCATACCCTCGATTTGCCAGAAGGCCGGGTCCTTATGTTTCAAATACCAGCGGCACCCAAAGGATTGCCTATAGCCTGGGAAGACCACTACTACGGCCGCAATGGCGAAGAATTGGTAGCGCTTAACCTTGAAAAAATTGACCGCATCCGTGCACAAGCAACCGCAGAAGATTGGAGCGCACAGATCTGCCCACAAGCTACCATCGCAGACCTCGATCCACAAGCACTTGCCAAAGCGCGTGAAAATTACCTCGAAAAGTACCCCGCTAAGGCCTCTGAAATCAAAGAATGGGACGAACAGACCTTCCTGAACAAAGCCAAAATAACAGTCAAGGGCAAAATCTCCCGAACGGCCATTATCCTGTTGGGCCGAACCGAAGCCGAGCATTTTATAAACCCCGCCGAAGCAAAAATCCGTTGGATACTGCGCAATTCACGCGGCGAAGACGTGGATTACCTACTCGAATCCTGCCCGCTGCTCCTAGCCGTGGATAAAATATACGCTAAAATCCGCAATACAACCTATCGTTACATCAAAGGTGAATCACTCTTCCCCGATGAAGTAATCCGGTACGAACCTTACCTTATTCGCGAAGCAATCAATAATTGTATCGCCCACCAGGATTATTCCTTGGGTGGCCGAATTAACGTCGTCGAATTGGAAGACCAACTTGTCTTTTCCAACAAGGGCTCTTTTTTGCCCGGCTCTGTCGAGCGCGTAGTCATCGAAAATGCCCCCGAGGAATATTACCGAAATCAATTTCTGGTGACAGCCATGTTCAATCTCGGCATGGTGGATACCATGGGCGGTGGAATTCGAAAAATGTTTATGGCCCAGTCCCGGCGCTTTTTTCCTATGCCCGAGTACGATATTGAACCGGATCGGGTCAAAATGACCGTGACCGGCAAGGTACTTGACATGGATTTTGCACAAACTCTGATTCGGAATCCAGAACTTTCCCTTCAGGATATAATGCTGTTGGATAAAGTCCAAAAGAAAAAACCTTTAACTAAACACGAAAGCCAATACCTGAAATCTCGTGGATTCGTCGAAGGTAAAAGCCCTAACTATGTGATATCTGCCTCGGTAATCGAACCTACTTTTGATACTGATCTTCGGGCCAACTACATTCGACAACGCGGCTTCAATGATGATCACTACAAAAAAATGATTTTGGAGTACATCCAGAAATTTGGTTCCGCCTCGCGCCGGGATATTGATATCCTCCTACTGAACAAACTGCCCGAAGTGCTGAGTGCAGAACAGAAAAAAGTAAAAGTTGGAAATCTTATTTACGCCTTGCGTATGGCCAAACAAATCGAAAACAAAGGTTCGGATGCTAAACCGATCTGGACCCTCTTGGTCTCATCCACGGATTTATAAGACAACTACAAAATAAAAAATTATAAAAAACTAACAATCAAATATTTACCTCTCATAATCTCTCATAAATTTATGAGAGGTTATGAGAGCCCCGCGAATAAAACAATCAAAATAATAACCATTTACTGAATCATATCCACACCCATGCAACGCCTCGAACTCACCTGGATCGGCAAAGACCAGGAACCCCGGCTCGAACCCCGCATCCTGCTCGAAAATCCAGAGCTCCGCAGCGGACGCCCCGGCCCCGACGGCAACTGGCAAGGCATGCTCATCCACGGCGATAACCTGCTCGCCCTCAAAGCCCTCGAAGCCGAATTCACCGGAAAAATCAAGTGCATCTACATCGACCCACCCTACAACACCGGATCCGCCTTCGAACACTACGACGACGGCATCGAACACTCCCTCTGGCTTAGCCTCATCCGTGACCGACTCAAGATCCTGCGAAACCTGCTCGCCGACGACGGCTCCATCTGGATCTCTATCGACGATAACGAATGCCACTATTTGAAAGTGGTATGTGATGAGGTTTTTGGAAGAGGAAATTTTGTGGCAAGCATTATTTGGGAAAAAGCAGATTCGCCAAGGAACTCAGCACGTCAATTTTCAACAGACCATGATTACATCCTAGTTTATTCTAGGTGCCCAGATTGGCAACCTGCTAAACTACCCAGAACAGAAGAGGCTAATTCAATTTATTCTAATCCTGATGATGACGAAAGGGGGCCTTGGCTCCCTGGCGACCCATATGCCAATAAGCCTTATTCAAAAGGCTTGTACACAATTGAGGGACCTACAGGAAGGAAATTTTCTCCCCCGCCAGGAAGATATTGGCGAATCTCAGAAGAAAAATTACGTGAATTAGATAATGATGATAGAATCTGGTGGGGAACAAAAGGTGATGCAAGACCTAGTATTAAAAGGTATCTAACAGAGGTATCAGATCTTGTACCTCGAACATTATGGAGAAAAGATGATGTAGGCAGCAACAGAACATCAAAAAATGAAATGAGAATCTTGTTTGCTGGAGAAACATCATTTGATACACCCAAGCCAGAATTATTAGTACATCGAATCCTCCATATCGCCACCAACCCCAACGACCTCGTCCTCGATTCCTTCCTTGGTTCCGGCACCACTGCTGCGGTGGCCCACAAGATGGGGCGCCGCTGGATCGGCATCGAGCTCGGCGAGCACGCCTACACGCACTGTGTGCCGCGCCTGCAGAAAGTAGTACGCGGCGAAGACCAGGGTGGCATCAGCAAGGCGGTGGGCTGGCGGGGCAGCGGCGGTTTCCGGGTGTTTGCGCTGGCGCCCACGCTCCTGCGCGAGGACCGCTTCGGGCAGCTCGTCATCAACCCCGACTACAACGCCCCCATGCTGGCCGCCGCCGTGTGCCGCCACGAGGGCTTCCGCTACGAGCCCGATCCGCTGCTCTGGTGGAAACAAGGCCGGGGCGCCGGGCGCGACTACCTGCTGGCCACCACCCAGCACGTGACCCGGCCCCTGCTCGACGCCATTCGCGAAGACCTGCTGGAGGGCGAAACCCTGCTCATCTGCTGCCGGGCGTTCGACAAGGCCTGCGCCTCCGCATACCCCGACATCACGCTGCGCAAGATCCCGAACATGCTCTTTTCGCGTTGCGAGTGGGGCCGCGACGACTACAGCCTGCACATCGTGCCACAACCGGGCGAAGAACTTGCCGCCGGCGATACGCCGGCCTGGCCTGTGCCGGAGCCCGAAGAAATGCCGCACAAGTCGGGCAAAAAAGCCACGCTAAATCCGAGCCAGGGCGAACTGTTTTAACCTGAAAACAGCCTGCCGCCGGCTATCCTGCACCAAAAAGCACACCGTCCATCATGAGCGAAAATCCCGACCAAGTCCTTCGCGAGATCAAAAACCGGTTGCAACTGCGGCAACCGCTGGCCGAAAGCCTCGAGCTGTTGCATACACTGCTGGATAGCGGCGCCTTACCCCTCCGAAAACTCGACCCGGCCGAAGCACCCGTTGCCCTTCGCGCGAGCGCCGAACAACTTCGGCGGCATTGTCCAGATCTGTTTCGCGATTTCGAGCGTGGTTTTCCCAGCATTACCTGCAGCATCGCTACCGGCGTTGGCAAAACCCGCCTCATGGCGGCGGTCATCCTCTACTTGTACCGCTTGCATGGGGTGCGCAATTTTTTCATCCTGGCGCCCAACCTCACCATTTACAACAAACTCATCCGCGACTTCGGCGATCCTGGCTACGAGAAATACGTGTTTCGCGGCGTAAGTGATTTTGTGGCCCACCGCCCTGTGGTCGTCACGGGCGACAACTACGCACAGCAGTCGGCACTGTTCCGGGAGCAGGAAGTACGGATCAACGTGTTCAATATCGCCAAATTCAATGCGGACAACAAGGTGAGCAAGAAAGACGGAAGGGTGCAGCAGCCCCGGCTCAAGCGCATGTCCGAATACCTGGGCCAATCGTATTGGGAATACCTGAGTGCCTTACCCGACCTGGTGATCCTGATGGATGAGGCGCACCGCTACCACGCAGACGCCAGCCGACGTGCCCTGGATGAACTCCGGCCAGTATTGGGGCTCGAACTGACGGCTACGCCCTTCGACTCCAACGGTGGCGCCTTTCGCAATGTAGTGTATGAGTACAGTCTGGCGCGGGCTTTGCAAGACGGCAAGTATGTGAAAATCCCGGCGGTGGCCACACGAAAGGATTTTAATTTCAAAAACGTATCTGAAGGCGACACCGAGCGCCTCAAACTCGACGATGCGATTAGCGTGCACGAGGATACCCGGCAGGCTATTGCCCTGTATGCCCGGGAGCGCGGGCTGCCGGTAGTAAAACCCTTCGTGCTCATTGCGTGCAGCAGCATTGAGCATGCCCGCCAGACCCTTGAATACGTCACATCTGATGCATTTTTCGAGGGAAAATATGCGGGCAAAGTGATTCAGGTCGACAGCAGCACGAAGGATGACTCGGACATCGAAAAACTACTAACTGTGGAGCGGCCTGATAACCCTGTGGAAATCGTGATCCATGTAGGGATGCTCAAGGAAGGCTGGGATGTGAACAACCTGTACACCATCGTACCGCTACGGGCAGCCAATTCGCTGGTGCTGATCGAACAAACGTTGGGGCGAGGCCTGCGGCTGCCGTATGGTGGCGAGCGCACCGGTGTGGAAAAAGTGGACATGGTGACCGTAATTGCACATGATAATTTTGAGAAGGTGGTAACGGCTGCTAAGGATCCGAACTCCATCTTTCAGAAAGTCAAGCAGATTGATCTTGGGCAGGCCGACATAGGGCATCCCGTTGAAATTATTGACAGCCCAAGTGTTGTGAACACGCGCCTGGCTACTGAGCGCCAGGTAGTAGCTGCCATTCAGGATGAAAAGGAGCGTCAGCGACGCACCAATGCGCTCGATGCCAAGAGCTTGCTGGTCAATATCTTGCCCAGTTTGGGCAAGCATGTAGAGGTTAAAAAGTACGATGATTTGTTGAAACCAAGCGTACAGCAGGAAGTTATTCGGACACTGGAGCATGAAGTGTCGCGAGGGCAGTTGAGCATGTTTGCCGGGGCTATTGTGGAGGAAGCGAAAACAAGTTATGCCGCCATTGTTCGGGAATTGCAAAGCAACAGTATTGCAGTCCCTCGTTTTGTGGTAATGCCTGCGCCGGCTGAGACCTGGTTTGATCATTTTGACCTGGACACCACCGACTTCAATTTTTCCAAATTAGAGTTGGAGTTAATACGCATTACGATTGATCAGGGCCGCAAAATGGACACCATTGAAGTCCGGCGTAACGACAATCTGCCTGCCCCGGAAAGCATATTAATGGCGGAGGTACGAGGTTATCCGGAAATCGATCATGGCGAATGGAGTGAATTGCTATATAAATTAGCGTTGCAGGCCGTGGCTGCAATAAACAACTCATTAGCAGGTACAGACAAAGACCTGCGTGAGACTGTTTTTGATCATCGGGAGCGTTTAGGTGCAAAAATTTACGAGCAGATGATGGCGCATTTTCATCTACAGGAAACTGGGTTGGAGAGTTCGGAAGTAGTGCCCTTTACCCGTGTCGAGCCCTGGAGTTTTTCGATGTTCAAGGATTTTGGGAAAAAACATTTTGCCGAAAACATCCGCCCTGTGGAGGCAATCAAAAAATATGTGTACTACGGCTTTGCAAAGTCTTGCCACCCGGAGTACAAATTCGACTCAAAGGCGGAAAAGGATTTCGCCATTATCCTGGAGGATGATCAAGACAGCGTATTGCAGTGGATGCGCCCCGCCAAGCAGCAGTTTAGGATTTACTGGAACCGGCACGGCGACCAGTATCAACCTGATTTTGTAGTAGAAACTAAGGATACTATTTACATTGTTGAAACGAAAAGCGCTAGTGAATTAGGCTCAGATGAGGTGGAGGATAAAGCCCGCGCGGCGCTAAAGTACTGTACAGAAGCGACCCTCTACCAACAGGAAAATGGAGGCAAGCCTTGGCGCTATCTGTTGATTCCGCACACAGATGTAATACCCGTGCAGCGCAGTTTTCCGTATTATGTCAAAACCTATTTAAAAACCAACGCCTGAGAAAGATCATGCTTACCGGATACCATACTGTTGAAGACCGGAATAATCCCGATGTCATCCTATTGGAAGGCCCCTTTCGTTGCGAGCGCGAAGATGCCTGGTTAGGGCATGGGTATTATTTTTGGGATACGCGAATCGAATTGGCGCACTTTTGGGGAGAATTAAACTTTAACCGCCGTGGCCATGTTATCTGCCGAGGCATAATTAATGATGATCCTGGCATCCTGTGGGATTTAGATGGCAGAATAGCCCATCAGGAAGAATTTATAGCAGCCATTGATATGATGATTGATGCTGGGATCATTTCCAGAGATGAAGATGCTACCGTCAATGAAATAATTACTTTTTTGAAAAAACGGGACATTCTCACATATAAAGCAATTCGAGCTGCTGACGAAGATAATGATACTTACTTTATCCGTTTCAAACCACGAAAGGCGCCCAAACAGGCTAAAATGCGACTCAGACAACGTGTTCAAATTTGCCTGATCGAAAAAAACAACCTAACTTTGCAAGAGTTTTTGATCATTTTTCCAGAAAAATACACGTACTGAGCCAAAAATACCCAAACATGGACACTCCAATGCTTCAAAAACTTCGTGAATATCTTGCTACTACATCTCGTGAACAGGTAAATCTTGACTGGGCTGAAGTTAAAGCATTAGGTTTGAAAGGCCCTTCTGCTAAAGAATTTATTGCTTCTTTTCAGCAGCCGTTAACCTTCCAACATTCAGATTCAGAGGCATTCCAAACAGAATCTGCTCAAGTCCATTTAACTTTTGACGTTGAGAATGGTAATTACCTATATGCAATGGCTGCATGAAAAAGCCTGAAGTTTCCAGCAAATTTCAATTCACCAACTTCGTTGTCAAGGAAAGTCACTTCTTTTTGGCAGAACGTAGTGATTATGAGTTTACCTTTGAGTTTACACCTTCGGGTAAAGTTTTTCTTGGACTTAACCAATTCGAACTCTACCTTGAACTAAAGGTTCGTGAAAAAAACGGCTTGGTGGAAATCGATATAAAAACCGTTTCCTTTTTCACTTTTGAAGGCACGGATAATATTGCAGACAATCCGTTTTTCACATTGAATGCCCCAGCAATTGTTTACCCATATATTCGAGCGTATATTTCTACTCTAACTGCTCAATCGGGTATTGGAACAATTACTATGCCTGCCATGAATTTGATTTCCTTAGGTGAGGTTTTGAAAAAAGAAATAGAAATTATTTAGTAGGTAAACAAGGATAAGTCCACCGATACCATCCTGGATGCGCATTTTATTTCCTCCCGCATTTTTCTCATTTTTGGAAAATGAAATGCACCATTCGCGCCGGCCTCCTGCTTGTTTGCTTCCTCCTGTTCCGTGCCGGAGGCTTGGCGCAAGCCTATTTCAAAATACTGGAACAACCCAAGCAGTCGCACCACAAAAAAATTGCCCGGTTTTCCAACGGCGATATCCTGATCGGCGATTCGCCGCTGGATGCCCAGGCTACTGACCGTCGGGAGATCATCCTGATGCGGCTCGATCCCTGCGGCCACACCGTGTGGGCCAAGGGCTACAAACTAGGGCCCAATTACCTGGAATTCAAGGATTTTGTATTGACGCCAGCAGGCGATGTTTACATCCTGGGCAGCGCCTACATCGGCGCGGAGGAAATGATTTTGTTGATGCACGTCAGTCCGGATGGCGAAGTGCTGCGGTTTCGGATGTTTTACGGTGGCACGGTGGATCATTTCACCTTTTCGCTGGATTTTCAAAACAGCCAATTGCTGGCCTACGGGCTTTTGTTGCACTGGAACATACCCAAACGGGGGTTTGTGGCGGTTTTCGACGAAGACCTGCTGTTTCAATGGGGGAAGAAATTTGCGCCGTTTGAGTCTTTCGGCGAAGCCATTTTTACCCATGACAAGGGGTTTTTGTGCCGTTCGGGCCCATACCTGGTCAAGCTCAATGCACAGGGCGCTTTGGAATGGGCGAATATTTTTGATACCGGCCAGGGCGCCTACCCACTTTCGGGCCCGCTGGAGGTGGATGGCGGCTACCTCCTGGAGGCCTACGACAAGGGTTTTGCTTGTTTTTACAAAATGGACAACAGCGGCGCTTTAGTTTGGAAAAGCGCCAAATTTCCGAGTACCCAGGACCCGGCCGGGATGACGCTATTGGAGGATGGCAAGGTGTTGGCGAGCTGGAATTTTCCGGAAAGCGGTCAGTTGGCGCCCAGTTTTTTGTACCTCTCGCCCGGCGGCGAAATACTGGAACAGCACCAACTCATCGCCCCGCAGGGCATCAGCGCCGGGCAGCTCTCCCACACCCTGGCCAAAGACCGCATCCTGCACCTGGTGGGCAGCAGCAATCCGTTTCAAAATGCCCTGGGTCAAGTCAGTGATTTTGTGTTGCAAGTGCCACTGGACTCCCTTTCCGGGGAGTGTTTTTTCTGGGAAAAGATGCAGGCAGTGCTGCCCAATGATCTGCCGATCCAGTTTGCGCCGCTCGATACTGCCATTCAGGACGCGAGCATGAAAGATGTAACCACCGGCTCCATCGTGCCGCATCCCCTGGATATTGTGGTGCGCGACATGTGCAACGAGGTGCCGGCGCCCAGCCTGTTGCAGCGCGACACGCTGCTCGGTTGCGATGAAATTTGGACTGTTTACCTGCCCGGACCGGGCTTTCGTTGGGATGATCAAAGCACCGACAACCCGCGCGCCCTCACGCGTGCGGGCAGCTATACTGCGTCGGACCGGCAGCGCTGCAACCAGCCGGTCACGTATGCCTACCGCCTGGAAAAACAGGATTGCGACTGTCCGGTGTTTATTCCCAACGTGTTCAGTCCGGATGGCGACGGGCAAAACGACCGGCTGGAACTCGTCAGTCCTTGTCAATTTGTGGAGTACCAGCTGTCGGTATTTGACCGGTGGGGCAATAAAATATTTGCCGCCAGTGCGCCCGAGGATGCCTGGGGCGGTACTTGGCGACACAAGCCGGTGTTGCCCGGCGTTTACCTGGCCACACTTCGGTACCAGCTGTTGGACAAGGCCGGCACCCTTCGGGAGGGCACCCTGGTGCAGGATGTGACAGTGATTTATTAATATGGCCAATGTGATTGAATGTGGCCAATGTGATTGAATGTGGCCAATGTGAGGAATGTGGCCAATGTGGGGAATGTGGCCAATGCGGGGAATGTGGCCAATGTGAGGAATGTGGCCAATGTGAGGAATGTGGCCAATGTGGGGAATGTGGCCAATTGGCAGGGATTAAGATCAGCCCAGTAGCTCGGCCAATTTGCCGAGTTTGCCAAAAGCCTTGCCGAAGAAGCCGATAAACTTGGCGGCCGTTTGCACTTGCTGGTATTTCTTTTTGAACTTGGGGTACAGGTCGGCAAATTGCCGGGCATAGGGTTTTCGGATGAAGTTGGCCGTAAAGACGCCCTGATCCAACAAGTTCATTTTGGTGAACTCGCCGTTTAGTTGGGTCGCGATGGATTCCATCGCGGACTGGTTTTGGTTAAAATATTGGGCTACCAGTTTGCCACCCTTGGTGGGGTCGATCGGTTTGAGTGCCGTTTCCATCAGCCGGATGCTGGACGCGAGCAAGGAGTCGAGTTTTTGTTCCGATTTCAGGTTGCTGCGCGATACCCGGTTGAGCATCCCGCGCTCCTGAGCCAGGAATCGGGAATAGTTGAAACAAGCCGTGGCCAAAAGAGCCAGCGTCAGAAAGGAAACGAGGTGGAAGACGCGCATCGTGTTGTGTTTTGGGGCAAAACGCTGAGGGCAGGGTACTTGGTATGTCAGCGCGGGAAAGCTTGTTGAAAGCCGAGACCGCCTGCTCCAAAAATGCAAAAAGGCCCAGCAACTTGCTGAGCCTTGTTTTGCGGTCCGGACGGGACTCGAACCCGTCCCGAAGCCTCGGGACCGTGACAGGGCGGCATTGCTG
>JADLCC010000076.1 GCA_020847425.1 Saprospiraceae bacterium | reverse complement strand
GGCGTGACGGAAGTACTGGCGCTTAATTGCGCCGGTTCGGAAACACAAGCGCTTGCCGTTTCTGTACATCCGTTGGCGTCAGTGATGGTGGCTGTATAGTTTCCGGATAAGACACCGGCATTTAATGCAGTCGTTATATTGTTGTCCCAGGCAAAAGAATAGGGCGCGGTACCGCCGCTTCCTAGGGCTCCAATCGAACCGCTCGGCACATTAAAGCATGTCGCAGCGGTAGGAATCAGGTTCAATGCAAGGTCTGTCGGTTGGGTTACGGCAGCAGTTGCCGTTTCTGTACATCCGTTGGCATCCGTTACAGTTACCGTATAATTACCGATGGCCAGGTTGGAGGCGGTGGCTGTATTTTGTGCAGCAGGGTCACTCCACTGGTAACTCAAGACACCTGTTCCTCCACCGGCTGTCGATTGAAGTACAGCATTGTTGCCGCCAAAACAAGAAACCTGCTGCTGAACGGTCACTACGTTGGTGAGTTCCGGCGGACCGGGCACGGTGACATTCATAGATGCGGAACAGTTGGATACGTCCGTTACTACGACAACATAATCACCTGCCGGCAGCGTCTGGAAATTCCCGTTGGTATTGTTTAATGCGCCCAACTGGTAAGTATAGGGCGGATTTGTTCCGTCAGGCGTGACAACAATTGATCCTTCGTTCAATCCGAAACAATCTACACCTGTTACTGCAACCACACTGGTTGGCGATTCGCAATTGACGCAGGTTGCACTGCCGATATTTGCCGTACAGTTGTTGGTGGCACTGATGCCACGCACCTGAATGCTGACACTTGAACTCGGCACCAGGTTGTCGACCATATGTTCAGTAAGACCGCTGGCGGGTATCCAACCCGCGCCGCCAATATTGACCTCATATCCGGCAGCGCCCGGCACATCCGACCAGCCGAAGGTAACGCTGCTGCTACTGGACCCGGAGCAGCTGATAACCGGAGCCGGCAAAGCTGGGATCACGGAAACCGTTACGCTGTCCGTGACACTACAACCATAAGAGTCGGTGGCTACCACAGCATAAGTGGTAGTTTGTGTAGGGCTTGCCAGTGCAATAGGACAGGTAGGGCAGTTTAGCCCTGTTATTGGGCTCCATTGGTAATCAACCTTATAGGAGGGTTCAAATGTAATGGTCCAATCCTGCAGGGTGCCGGTAAATCCATTTGAATCATCTACAACCTGTAACCTCCAGTTGCCGTTGGTAGGGTATTCGCCGTCCCAGAGGTCGGTCCATGGGCCTTCCGGTAGCCAGTTTCCCGTAAATGGCGCAGCAGCGGCAGGTGCAAAAGGACCAGGTGAACTGATGACTGTCGTAGCCGTTGGTGTAAAACAGGTATTGGTGTAGTTGTTGGCATCGGCGCCATTGTCAGTGGTCAGTTCCAGGAACTGCCCGCCGGGCGACAAGAGGAAGATATCGAGGTCATCCACCCAGGGGTGTACGGCATTTAAACAAACCGAGCGAATAACGCCGGGACCCAGTAAAACAGGTTGAACTCCAAAAACATTGATCGGTGAAATGGCCGGAGGGTTGTTGGTTGGAATGTTAAATGACTGGTTATTGGTAAAAGATGGTGGTTGTGGAAGTGTAATAGGCAGGGTGCCGTTCAAATCCAGGGGCGGAGCGCTGGAACAAATACTGGTGTCCGGACGAAGCCCTGGAGGAACCAGTCCGTTATCCCGCAAATAAATATAAATGGTGTCGCGGTTACAAGGGTCGCGTTGCACGTCTACGGCAATATATTCGCCGATTTCGGCATTGTTATCCTCCATGGCGACAATTGGAATGTCTATCGTTGTTTGTCCCGCGGGAATGCTCAGTCCGGGCGGGATCAACTGATAATCTGTGCCATTGGTAGCCGTTCCCCAGATGTTGTAATCGATCGGGAACGCCGCAGTGGTAGGTGTCGGCAGTTTGAAAGACAACATTCCATCCGTACAGCCTTCGGTAACGGTGCCATCCAGGCTTCTGGTGGCCAGTTCCACTTTTAATGAACCGGTACCAAAACTTTTTGCTTCCAGGAAAACGCCGGAGTCATAAATTCCATCGCTTACATCTGCTATAGCCAGTTTGATCGTGTATTGCTGACAAGGCGTTACAATGGCTTGTGCAACAAATACATCCGTAAAACCATCGTACACCGGCTGCTGGTTCGTGCCGTTGTTGTTGTTGTAATATTGAGCATTCAACGCTGCACAATTGTAGATCGGGTTGGCAGGGTGGACGTTGTTAATCGCCACAGGCAGGCCGGTGCCGGGCACTTTGGCAATGTTCAGGTTATTGTAAACACCGCCGGCCGGATTGGGACCACTGATAAAAAAGCCGAATACATCGTTGAAAGAGCTACAGGCAAATTCGGGATATTCCTCCGATCCGAAGCAATAACGGAAACGAAGCGTATCGGCCGTTGGGATAAATGTGATGGAATAAATGGCTACATCATTCAGGCCTGCCGTTGCTGTGGCTGCCAGGCTCGCATCGGTTGCCGCGCTGGCATTGTCGTGCGAAGCGAAGTCGACACCTTGCTCGTCGCTGCCAAGTGCCACGCCGGTGGTAGTAGCCACCCCGGTGGTCATCACGATACCACGATCGATACCAATGGCCTGTGTACCACTAGTGAAATACCCCACAGCCGAATTAATACCGTTGTATGAGATATTCGTCACTTCCACACCTTCACCCAGGAAGATATTGGAAATGAGATTCTGGGGGGTAAACGGGGGCGTATTGGCGCCTGTTACTTGTAAAACTTGTGCTTGCGTGTGGAAAGGGAAGGCCAAAAAGAGACAGGCCGCAAGCAGCAAGGGAAATGGGAGGTAGTGTTTAAAGATCATCCGGTGTAAGTGATTGGTTAATGCCCTGATTACTTTTTCAGGAGATTATATATATTTCAGGGGAAACTGAAAGTTCGACAAGGGTTTGGCCGGAAGTGCGGATTATCAAATATAAATTTACACGCCGAAAAGTAGTGCTTTCTTTGGATGTGAAACTACATTCTTGCCAGTAAATTATTTTGTGTCTGCTTCTGACAAAATCGTTTTTCCGAAAATGAAAAGCCGGAGATCAGACACAATGGAGTTTACAAACGATGCCCGACGCGTTTCCATGAGGATAATTTTTTTCAGACAGGACCCGATTAGACGGCCCACATCCCTGAAAACCTGCCTTTTATCTAATTTTGACATCTCTTGCCTCAAGTGTTTGTTTCATTTGCCAGTTCAAAAAAATCGGGCAAGTATACCCATCATGCTCCATAGCCAATTAATTTTAACATCATGAGTCAATTTTTCAAGTTCCTTTTTGCTTCCTGCCTCGGCACTGCCCTGGCTTTGATCCTGCTGGTGTTCATCGGATTCAGCGCACTGGCAGGTTTTGCCGGCAAAGCAGCCGAAAAACCGGTGGCGCCTATTAAACCCAATTCTGTCCTGGAATTAAAATTTCCTTCCATGGCAGTTCCTGAAAAAACCAACAACCTGCCATTGGACCCATTCGATATTGAACAAAAAGACGTTCTGGGACTTACCGACATGGTGCTGGCGATCAAAAAAGCCAAAGAAGACCCGGATATCAAGGGCATTTATATCAACGCATCTTTTGTAGCGGCAGGCAAAGCAACGTCTTCGGTTTTGCGGGCGGCCCTGAATGATTTTAAATCGTCGGGCAAATTCATCGTTTCCTACGCCAATTATTATACTCAAAATGCCTACTACCTGGCTTCGGTGTCTGACAGCATACTGATGAATCCGGTCGGTGGAGTGGATTTCCGGGGATTGTCCTCCACAGTAGCCTATTACAAAGGCATGCTGGATAAACTCGATATTCAGATGAAAATCTTTTACGCCGGCAAGTTCAAAAGCGCTACCGAGCCGCTGCGGATGGATAAAATGAGTCCTGAAAACCGCTTGCAGGTACGCGAATACCTCACGGCACTCAATGATATCATGATGCGAGACGTGTCGGCCAGCCGTAAAATCCCGGAAGCCGACCTTCGGCGCGCAGCGGATAATTTTGAAGGCCGTGGCGCTCAAACGGCGCTTCAATCGCGCCTGATCGACCGGATCGCCTATGAAGACGAAGCCTTCGATCTGATGAAAAACAAAATAGGCCTGGGCAAAAAAGAAAAACTCAACCGCGTGAGCATCGAGGATTATTTCAAGTCGAGGGCCAAAAAAATTGACCTGAGCACAAAAGATAAAATTGCGGTGGTGTATGCGGAAGGCACCTTGCTCGATGGCAACGATGGTGAAGCAGGCGATATTTACGATGAAAAATATGTAAAAATCCTACGCAAGATCCGCCAGGACGACCAGGTCAAAGCCATTGTATTGCGGGTCAATTCACCCGGCGGCAGCGTGCTGGCCAGTGATAACATTTTGCGTGAAATCCTGCTCTGCAAGGAAGCAGGCAAACCTGTGGTGGTCAGTATGGGCGACGTGGCGGCATCGGGCGGCTATTACATTGCCTGCCATGCCGACAGTATTTTTGCCGAACCCAATACCATTACCGGTTCGATCGGCGTATTCGGCACCATTCCGATGCTTGACAAAACCATGAAAGAAAAACTGGGTATCACCTATGATACCGTTCTGACCGGCAGGCACTCTGCTTTTGGAACGCCGTTCATCCAGTTTTCGCCGGAAGAAGACCGGATGATTCAGGAACAGGTTGACCGGATTTATGAAGACTTTTTGCAAAAAGTGGCTACTGGCAGGCACAAAACCCGCGACCAGATACATGAAATCGCACAAGGCCGCGTGTGGCCGGGTACTAAAGCCAAGGAAATCGGCCTGGTTGACGATATCGGCGGTATGGACCGCGCGCTCTCGGCCGCAGCCAAACTGGCGGGCCTGGATAAATACCGCACCACCGAATTTCCGCGCACCCAGACGGGCATCGAACAATTGATCGAAAAGTTCACCAAAAACAAGGACAGCGACGAAGGGATAAAATCCATGATCATTCGTTCCGAACTGGGCGACATGTACCCCTTGTACAAAAACCTCCGGGAAATGCAGCGCAGCAAGGGGATTCAGGCGAGGCTGCCTTATGAGTTGATTTTTAACTAGGCTGAACCAGTCCGAACCAGATAGAACCAGGATTGAAAGGATATTAAGGATTGCCAGGATTGTACCTGCACCCGGCCTTAGGTTTAAATGAGCCGCCAAGCAGTAGCACGATCCTTTGAATCCTTTTTAATCGGTAAAAATCCTGTTCAAAAAATCAAACGGGCGCTTTCCTCATCCCAGGGGAAAGCGCCCGTTTTTTTGCGCTACAAGTAATGCTCCAACCTGTCAGACAGCACCTACAGTTTCACACCCCAACTGTGACGAAATAAATATTCTCCGTTTTGTGTAATGTTCCCTTCCTGCGCATCCTGATTGTGGTGCGGCAGCAGGAAACAATGAATGTTTCAAAATACCGTTATGAAGCCGGTTTTTTTGACCACTGTTCCAGAAAAGAAACGGTACAACCGATCCTGATAAAAATTATCTGGATTCTGACCGTTTGCAATCCTCGGAACTACTACTTTTGCACATATTTTTTAACCAATCACAAACGATTTTTTGACATGAAAAAAACTGTTTTGGGAATTCTTGCCGGGGCTGTACTCACGCTTTCTATGGCATCCTGCGGCGAAAAGTTACTTACACCTGAACAAGTACAAGCCGAAATCACTGCCGGATTCGATGCCGGTAAAGCAACTGTTGATACTGAAGTCAACGCAAAATGCGAAGCGGAATTCGAAACCCGTGTTACGGAAAAAGTGAACATGCTCGATCAGGCTGCACAGGCCGCCGAAGCAGCACCTGCGCTGAGCAAATAATGCCGCGTGTAGCCTTATCCTTCTTTACCCGATCACTCAACAAACAAATTATCACCTATGAATAAGAAATTGATTCTTGCCGGCGCAGCTGCTGTTGTCGGTTTTATTTCCCTGACGGCCTTCGACGGCAAAACCCTGGAGCAACAAAAAGCGGAAATCGCGCAAATGGTTACTTCCAAACTCGATGCTTACCGCACCGAAAAAATGGCTGAATGCGATGCACGGGTAGACGCTGAAGCGCAAACCCGCTACGAAGCCGTAGTGGCTGCACGTGCGGAAGAAGCCGCTAAAGCCAAGCCGGGTGCAAAACCAAAGAAAACCACAAAAGGTACTTCCAAACCGCTGCCACCTGCTGCTCCGCCTGCAAAAACTCCTGTAGACGATAAAAAAGACAAAATGCAAGGCACGCCGAATACGGATGACAAGAAAGACAAAATGCAGCAAGCGCCTAATACAGACAAGAAAAAGGCAAAAATGCAACAGCCTACCGGTGGTGGCGGCAAATAAATAAAAGGCAAAATGCAAAAGGCAAAATGCAAAAGGCAAGATTGCCAATGTGTTATACAAAAATGCCACCAACAGTAATAAAAAAAGACCCGTGTCAATCGACACGGGTCTTTTTTTTACAGTATTTTCAGCAAGAATTAGTTCTCGGTGAAAGTGGCTGTGCAGGATTTTGTGCCGGTAGACATAACCGGATCTTCGTCTTTTACAGTGTAGCTCAGGGAGATTACTGCTTTACCACTTGCGTTGGTGCTCAGTGTGCCGGTACCTTCAACAAAGAATTTGTCGTTGTCAGGCTCCTGACGAGCAATAGTGATAGTGGTTCCGCTGATGGTAGCAATAACCTGATTTTGGAAAACGTCCCAGAAGTTTTTGATACCAACTTTGGTAACGTCTGCATTCACAACGATTTCAACCAGATAAGGGTTGTTGGAACAGTTTTCAGAGACGGTAAAGAAACCGGTGAATTTGTCCTGGGTCAATACCGTGCAAATGCCGTCGGCATCATATTCATAACCTGGATCGCAATCGCAGGCGCCGTCTTCGAGACAAACACCGTTGCCGCAAGTATCCGGACATTTATCGCCTGTACAAGCAGGTACAAGGGCAACCATCATGCCGAACAACAGTGCCGAGAAGAGAAATAGTTTTTTGCTCATGTTTTAGGAAATTTTGTGTGAAAATGTAACTTAATTGAAGAAATGTGCTTTTGAAGCCGCAAAAGTAATGAAAATCGGAACGAATACTAAGATTCAACTGATTTTTGAATGAACAGGATTCATTCGATACCCCTGCAACTTTGATTCGTGATATAGACGTTTTACCTGTTTTTAGTAACCTCCATCCGGAAAACTTTTCAGAATGGCGGACAAAAAAAGGTGTCCAATAGCTGTAATAACTGCGATCCGGAGAAATTCGTATGTCGTTGAGTAATTTTTCCGCGATAAATTGGGGGATATTGGCTTCGTTAGAGAACAGTTAACAGTTGAACCCGTTCAAAGCGCCCGCTATTTATACGGACAACATACTGTCCTGGTGCGAGTGCCCCGGGCGTGCATGTTTGTTTGTTTGTTCCTGTCTCCGGAAGGTTTTCCTGCCAGACTATTTGTCCCAGCAAATTATACAATGTGAGGGTGCCGGACTGATGAAGGGCTACATCCGGCATGACAATAAACAGTTTGTTACCGGCCGGCAATGGATTGGGATACACTTGAATAGGCGCGTCCGCCCATTCTTCCGTTCCATTGGTGAATTCTACATCCTCACAACCTGTTGACATACAACCGTTTAAGTCACTTATTGTATAACAGTAGTTGCCGGGTAAAAGCCCGGAAAGGTTGATTCCTGAACTTCCGTTTTCCCAAAATACGGCATAAGGTGGCTGGCCGCCGCTGATACTCAATTGAATGGAACCATCGGCAACAGCAGATCCCGATGCAGGCGTCGTGGCGCTTTCGGCAAGCGGCGCATTCGGCGGCTGGTTGATCACAATATTGGTGCTGCCGGAGGTGCCCACGCAGCCGTAAGCATCGGTGACGAGGATAGTCGGTGGCGTGAAGTTCAGGGGGTTGGCCACCTCGAGGGTACATGTATTGACAGTGGAAATCGTATTACCATTCAAACTCCATAAAAACGTGACAGGATTTGCATTGGTGGTAGCGGTCAGTTCAATCATTGCGGCGGTGGTGGTACAATTATTATATGTGGCGACACCTGAAACTTGTACCAGCGGGGCCACAAGGTGGCTGTTGATCAGGATTATTCTGGAGGCCGTGCAACTCTGCCCCGATTGTAATGTAGTGGCATACACCGTATATGGCGCACTACTATTGATTGTGAGACAGGCCGTGGTGGACACTGTTACATTGACCCGCTGCCAGATAAATGTAGTGGCCGGCAGGTTGTTTGCGCAGAGGGTGAGTGTGGGATTGGTACAGGTCAGGTCGGCGCTGCCCGGCAGGTTGGTCAGCGCGGCAGCCGGGTTTAAGGTGCTGATGGTCAGGTGAAAAAGGGTGTCGCAATTGCCGTTTCCGCCTACCAGTACATCAAAAACGCCGGCCGTATTGAATACATGTCCATCCAGCGTGTAACTGCTACCCTCACAAATAATTTTGTTCAGGCTCTGTTCCAGGGTGGTACTGCCGCCAACCTGAACGCTTGCCGCCGCCGTGCAGCCATTGGCATCGGTAATGCTGAGGCCCCAGGCGCCTGGAATTGGAATAGTGGCAATGGAATCAGGCTCACCAGTTTCCCACAAATAGGCATAAGGTCTTACACCGCCCTGTACGACCGCTGTGGCAGATCCAGGCGTATTGCCGCAGATTACCTGCTGGATATTCTGAAAAGTAATACCGATGGGATCAGGTTGCCCGACCGTCATCGTTTGCGTTTGGGTGTAGCCGTTTACACCCGAAACCGTGACGGAATAGGCGCCCGCGCTGAGTTCGTACAGGGTGTGGAAATTGTTGTTGACATTCGACCACTGGTAAAAAAGGTTGTTTTGGTTGCCATAAACGGTTACGCCCACGCTGCCAGTGCTGTCGCCGGGGCACTTTTCATCAATAATACGGGTTGCCACCACCGAAAAGGGTGGGGCGGAGGGTCCGCCGAAAGTGAATTGGAGTTGGTAATTCTGACCATTGTTGTTTTGAACCATGGTCGTTTCCGGGATAAAATCGTTGCCGATCGTATCTATCTGTGCTAAAAAATACACCTCCAGAATGTAGTTTTTGCCTGTGGTCAGTCCGGCAGCCAGGTTGGTATTGGCAAATTTGCTGTGGTAACGCTCCGTGTAAGGCCCAACCAGTTCGTTGGCAACTTCCATAAGATTGAAGATGCTCCAATTACCTGCAGGTTGCCCTATTTCGTACACCCTGTAATACAAACCGACGGATGCAACGTTGTTGTCGCAACTTTCCCAGGTGATGGCTGTAGCGCGGGCCAGGTTGAGCGTTTGTATTTCTCCTAAATCCAGTCCATTGAAATTTTTTCCAAAAGAACAGTCGGCAATATTGAAACTATCCAGCGTATTGTTGATCCGCAAATGGATGCCGGTGGAGCATTCGCCGATGTAACTATACCCGCAGGCCGATAGTTTTGGCGATGAAACATGGAGAAGGAAAAGAACAAACGCAAGAAAGCAATAGAATTTCGGCATGGGTTTCAGCATATGTAAATCGAAGGATGAGCGGGTAAAATTAGGCAGATTCATCAGAAACGGGTTCAGGTATAAAAACTTACGCGTATTTCCGACAAAAAGTTCAATCGGTTGGCAGGCACTCCATACCTTTCGCTGCATTTCAAGCAAAAATGATTCCAATGCAGCATCACCGATTTCGCGTCGAACGCACCGCTCATTATTACACGATCGGAAAACCCGGGCCGCACATTCGCCAGTTCTGGATTGTTTGTCATGGATACGGGCAGTTGGCCGACGAATTTCTCAAGGATTTTGATCAACTGAACAACGAACACACCCTTGTGGTGGCCCCGGAGGGTTTTAACCATTTTTACCGGAAAGGTTTTTCCGGGCCTGTCGGCGCCAACTGGATGACGCGGCATTTCAGGGAAGATGAAATCCATGATTATGCCCAGTACCTGCATGATTTGCATGCCTATTATATGGCCTTGTTACCGCAGGATGTGCGGGTAATCCTGCTCGGTTTTTCACAGGGCACGGCTACGGTTTGTCGCTGGATGCTGGCCAAACAGCCTCATTTCCACGATTTGCTGCTGTGGGCGGGTTTGCCACCGGAAGACCTGGATTACCAGGCGTTTCACAACTACCTGGCCGACAAGAATTTGTATTTGTTGTACGGCACTTCCGATCCTTTCCTTACCCCCGACCGTTTGACCCAGTTGCACGAAATGGAAGAAAAGAACGGGATCGATTTTGGAGAAAGTTCTTTTGAAGGCGGGCATGAAATTCCTTCGACTGCCTTGCACGATTTTCTGAAGAAGTTGAATTGAAAATATGCAAAGGCTTATACCTTCGCGCTCGAAAATGGGTTTGTTATATCAAAATTTCCAGCCATTTTTATCAACCTTGAAATGCTTTTTTAATAACCGGTAGCTTCAGCCGCCGGCAATTGGCGCTAACCATACGGGGTTTTTCACCCCTCAACTTTTTGCCTTTTCAAATATGGATGTTAAAAAAATCATACCCCATTTAATCGCTGTTGTTGCCCTGATGCTGGTTTCGGCCGTTTTTTTTGCCCCCAATGCATTCAATGGCAAAGTGCTGCCCCAATCGGATAACGACAAGGCGCGCGGCATGCAAACCGAAATCCACGAGTACATGGAAAAGGAAGGGAAAGCGCCCTTGTGGACCAATAGCGCTTTTGGTGGCATGCCTGCTTTCCAGATTTACTCGCCGGTGCAGGGCAACCTCACCAAACCTGTGTACAAAACCCTGTTTTTGTGGACGGATATTACCTCCATCTGGACGCAGGTGTTCGTAGCCATGTTATGCATGTATTTTTTCCTGAGCGTTTTGCTGGCCGACTGGCGCGTTGCCATTTTCGGTGCAGTGGCATTCGGGATTACCTCCTATAATATCGATATCCTGGAAGCGGGTCACTCCACTAAAATGGCTGCGCTGGCACTGGCGCCTGGTGTATTTGCGGGTGTTGTACTGGCTTTCAACGGGCGATTGCTCCTGGGCGCTGGCGTGACGGCGCTGTTTATGGCCATGCAACTGTATGCCAACCACGTTCAGATTACTTATTACACCCTGCTGATAACCGGCATTTATTTTCTGGCACAACTGGCGGATGCGTTCAGGCACAAGGCTTTTGTGGGTTGGGGGAAATCACTTGTTGCGGTCGGACTGGCCATCGCCATCGGTTTCGGCTGTAACCTGTCGCGCCTGTGGCCGACCTATGAATACGGTCAGGAAACCATTCGGGGTAAATCGGAACTGAGTACAAAATCTTCAAAAGGCGACGGTTTGGACAAAG
>JADLCC010000075.1 GCA_020847425.1 Saprospiraceae bacterium | reverse complement strand
TACGCTTCTGTCGGGAAGTTGCTGAAAGCCGTGTCGTTGGGAAAATTCAGTTTAAAATGTCCGGCTGCCTGGGCGGCTTTCCAGTCGGGCTCGTCCAGTTCGCCATCCAGTTGAATAGCGCCGGTTGCTTTACGAATATGGAGGTGATAGATGTCGGAATTAGGGGTTTGTGCCAGGCAAAAATGGCCGGCCGCAACAAGCAGAAGGGTAAAAAAAGAACGCATAGCACGGGTTTTGTTTTCGATGTGCAAAAGTAGGTACCTGCTTCCTGCGGGCCGCTACAATTGACGATGGAAAACTGGGATTGGGTCGAGTTTAGTTCCCTGCGTCGCTAACAGCAACCTGTTCTTGATATTAAATAAAAAATAATGTTTTTACATGCAAAAGTCAATTCCACAGCAGCAGCCGGCACCCCCACCTTTGTACCATCAGTTTTGAACAAAAAAAACAAATTCATATCATGACAAAGTATTTCGTAATGCCCGTTCTGTTTGCCTTCTTTTTTATGTGTAGTTCCTGCCATGAAGTGATCGCTGTGATCCTCGATGACGATACCGTTTGTGGAGAAGATGTGTATACCGGTTACCAGCCTGTGAGCAACCACGCCCTTGAAATGACCGCAGCACTGAATGCTCAAACCCGCATCGTTTTTAAAAATGCTGCCGGCGAGGAAATGGTGCTGACGCTGAAAGAAGTGCGCGAACAAAAAGCGCCCATGTCTTATAAAAACCTGTGTTACAATGCCTCCTACAACATTTCTCAGGACGAATATTGCGATATCCAGATGCTCGACTACATTTTTGTCGATGCTGCGAACAATGCCGAAATCTGGTACAGTTGGTACGTCGACCACAGCGGAGAAATGATTTACGATGTGTTTTCCACTACCGTTCGGGTCAAGAATCCTATGATCGGCGGCAGCAACACCTGGGTGGCTGATAACCGCGGACAACAATTGCCGGAAAATCTGACTACTCCCAACGAATGGGAACGCACGGTTGGCGATACGACTATGCTGGGCCATTCGTTTAGGGACGTTACTTACCACAACTGGGGTGTGAACAAAGGCAAGGGTTTTTTCTTCCAGAAAGGTGTGGGTATTGTGGCCATTTGGGCGGAAAACGAAGCGTTTTGGGTGCTGGATCGGGTGGAGTAAGTAGATGGGGTGGGATGGAACACGGATTTGAAGGATGAGACACGGATTTTATGGGATTTTTTTCAGCATTCGTGTATGATCCCAACAGGTAAACTTGCTATTTTTTTGACAGATTGGGAATCCGACTCCCAATCTGTCAATTTTTTTGAACATTTGCCCTCAAAAAACACCACATGATCCTCGTCACTGGCGCCAATGGACAACTCGGCCAATGTTTTCAGCAACTTGCGACCGATTTCCCGCAAATGAAATTCCTGTTTGCCGCTTCCAGTGACCTGGATATCGGCGACCGGGCAGCAGTGAAACGATTTTTTGCCCAACATTCCATCCAATGTTGCATCAACTGCGCCGCCTACACCGCAGTAGACAAAGCGGAATCGGAACCCGTGCAGGCAAAACGGATCAATGTTTCAGGCGTAAAAAACCTCGCTTCAGCCTGCGCTGCGCTGCATATACCGCTGGTGCATTTTTCCACGGATTACGTGTACCACAGCCACCAAAACCTGCCGTTTCGCGAAGAAGATGCCGTTAGCCCCAAAGGGGTGTACGCACGCACCAAACTACAAGGTGAACGGGCGGCGCAAAAAGCCCACCCTTCCGGCACGATGATCATCCGTACTTCCTGGGTTTACTCCATTTTTGGGCAAAATTTTGTCAAAACCATGCTGCGGCTGGGTGCAGAACGCCCCGGTTTGTCTGTCGTGTTCGACCAGATCGGCACACCTACCTATGCGCCCGACCTGGCGGAAGCGGTACTCGGCATTGTAGACCGAACCATGCGGGGCGACCTGAACCAAGAAGCACTTGCAGGTATCTGGCACTATTCCAACGAAGGCGTTACGAGCTGGTACGATTTTGCACAGGCTATTTTCGAGATCCGGCAACTGCCCTGCAAAGTACAGCCCATCGAAAGCAAGGCATATCCGACGCCCGCACAACGCCCGCCCTTCAGCGTATTGAACAAGGCGAAAATTAAAACGCAACTCGGGATTGCCATTCCCCACTGGCGCGAAAGCCTGGTTCGTTGTTTAAATATGCTGGATCGTTGAAAAATGTTGAAGATTTATTGAAAATAAACCACTTTTGTGTCCTGTCACAACTTGTTTACCACATAGGCACATAAAAAAATTACATAGGACACATAACAGGCTGTGTGTCCTATGTAAAACCCTTATGTGAACTATGTGGTAAAAAAACACCAACTGAATACCTGATCTATGGCCACCCACCCTATTTTTGAGACTGTCCGCCAACACCTCCAACAAGGCGAAACAGGAGCAGCCCTGCAAACCATGATTACTTACCTGGAAGCGGAAGGCACACAAACCGAACTCCTGCATACGCTCCGGGTGGTGCAAGCCAATTACAATGCCGCCAAACAACAGGAACTGAAAGGTATTTTGGCTTTTCAGGAAGCGCAACGCGAATATTCCAAAGTCAATGACGCACTACTCAGCACCATCGACGACCTGAGCGCCGGCCGGCCGCTGCACACCGTAGCACCGGCAGCCCCGGCGCGCAGTAAAATGCCCTGGATTATTGGCGGGGCGGCCTTTCTGGTCGTTGCTCTTGTTGCAGTATTTATGTTTTCCCGCAAACCCAAAACAGCCGTTACCGATCCGGCACAGGCCAATGCCGCAGAGGCAAACTGCCCCCAGTTCAGAGCCGCCGAATACAAAATTATGCTGATTCCTTTTTTGAGTTTGAACAAGGAAGAATCCAAACCGGAATTGAGTGTTCAAACGCGGATACGCGACCTGACCCGAGATAACGATATATCCGCCGATGTGGAAATTGCTGCCGGACATACGATGGAAAGCCTGCCCGATTTTGAGCGGGCAAGGGTAAAGGGGAATAAATGCGATGCGAATGTAGTCATTTGGGGCCAGTATGAAAAAGTAGGCGACACGACCTTGGTCGATGTTCATTATGTTTTTACCAAGGGCGCCAAAGTGATCGGCGGGCACACCGATTTTCAACCGTTCAGAAGCCTGGCCGCACTACAGCAAAGTGGCAAATCTTCCGGATTGCGCAGCCTCGACGACGCCATTTTATCCATTTGCAGCGTTATGGCGGTACATGCCGGCAAACCGGAAGTTGCGGAAAAATGGCTGGCGAAAATTGAAAACCCCTCAGAAAAGGACGACAGCCTGCAGGAAGCCATTGTCAGGGTGAAGGAATTGAAGAAAAATGCCCCGACGCCGAGAGAACGGTTGCAGGAACGGAAGAAAAAATGAGGTTACAATTCTTCCTTATCCGCAAAAATCTCCAGGCTTTCCAGGAATTGCAGCGTATCAGGCAATCCGTTCAATACTTTTACATTCTCCGGCAGTTTGACCTGGTTCAGAAACAACTGCGCGCCGGTGAGCAACAATTCGCTGCCATTCACTGATTTGGATGCGTTGTCGACATAATGCTGAATGGACTGCCGCGGCAGAGGGTCCTGCAAAATGGTGAAAATATAGTCGGGCTTGAGGGTATGGCTAACATCGCGCAGTTCCGACAGGGAAGTATTGGCGCCGAGATAAACCACCTTTTGGTGCCTGGCCCGCAACAGGTACTGCATAAAAAGCAGGGTGAGTTCCTGAGATTCTCCTTCCGGCGTATACAGTACAAACGTTTGGGAGTCTTCCTGCGTACCGAAGGGCTCTTTATCGATAGCCGACATCAGTTTCCGGCGGATCAGGTTGGCAATGAATTTTTCATGGGCAGGGCTGACACTATTGGTCAGCCAGAGAATATTCAACTTGTCCAGAAAAGGGTACACCAGATCCATCATGGTGCGCTCAAACCCATTTTCCCAGACATACGAAGAAAAAATGCGGTCGAAACTGAGCTCATCCATATCGATCATCGATAAGGTAAGGGCATCGATCTGTGCGTTCTGACTGTTGTTGTTTTCGGAAATTTCAGACACCAGTTCCGCTATTTTTTCATGCGGCATACCGGCCAGTTTGCTGATTTTGTAGCCGTTCCGGTTGAGCAGCGCAATGTTAAACAGCAACCGAAGCTCTTCATCGGTATAAAACCGGATATTCGTGTCTGTCCGGTGCGGAACAATGAGGCGATAGCGCTGCTCCCATATCCTGATGGTGTGCGCTTTGATACCTGTAAGTCGCTCCAGGTCTCGAATCGAATAAATCGCCATTTTACAAAGTTCGGACAGGTAACTATTTGGATTGGGGGTAAAGTTAACACAACAGGACAACTTGTGGAAAGTTCATTCCTGTTTTTTGAAAAACGTTCGACAAAAAAGGTTGTTGAGGGGTTGAGATTGTTGAGGGCGTTGATGTAATCTTGACTTTGGCCGCTATCACACTCCCAAGACTTGAGTTACCACCCTCAACAATCTCAACCCCTCAACAATACGCAACATCCTTTGCGCACCTACACTTGCTCCCCCACCAGCCATTTTTTAAAATCCGACGAACGTTCGGTGCTCACAATGGTTTCCAGTTCTGTGGATGGTTCCAGATCAATTTTAACCCTGCTTTTGGAATAAGGGTGCATTTCTTTAATGGCCGCCACATTGACGATAAACTGCCGGTTGATGCGGTAAAAGGAAGCCGGATTAAGCAGGCTTTCTAATTTGTCCAGCGGATAATCGACCGGAAATCGTTTGCCTGAGCTGCGCGAGACCACAAAGGTGATTTTGTCTTTTGTATAAAAATAGGCGGCATCGGTCATTTCCACCAGTTTGTAGCTGTTGCTAAACCGGATGAGCATGCGGCGCAGGTAATTGCCTCCCGCTTCCTGGCGGCGCAAGGTATCCAGCAAAGGCCCGTAATTCGGCGTATTCGCTACCTGGAATACACGTTTAAATTTATCAAGCGCCGCAGCCAACTCATTGATTTTGATGGGTTTAAGCAGGTAATCGACGGCCGTCACTTTAAATGCCTGAACGGCATATTCGTCGTAGGCAGTGGTGAAAATGACCGGCGCAGTAACCTCGACATGCTCAAAAATCTCAAAACTCGCACCGTCTGCCAAATGGATGTCGAGCAGGATCAGGTCGGGTTGCGGATTGCTTTGCAGCCACAAAACAGCCGTTTCCACGCTGTCGAGCCGGTCGATAATAATCGCTTCGGGCGCTATTTCTCCGAGCATTTTTTCCAGTCGGCGCGCGGCGGCGTTTTCGTCTTCAATAATGAGAATGTTCATCGTGAGTGGTGAGTCGTGAATCGTGAGTCGTGAATCGTGAGTCGTGAATCGTGAGTGGTGAATCGTGAGTGGTGAATCGTGAGTCGTGAGTGGCGCTTCGCCAAGGACTTAAGTAGATGTCTGGGCAAAGCGCCACTCACGACTCACGACTCACCACTCACCTTCTTCACCGGCACCTTTACCGTAAAAAACGCCGCATTATCTTCCACGATAACCGGTCGTTCGCCCAGTAGGCGGTAGCGGTGAATAAGACTTTGCAGGCCGAAATGTGTACTGGGTTCGGGCTTTATTTTTTTCTGGATATTATTCCGGACCACCACATAATTGTCGTCGTCCACAAAAATTTCGATCGTGAGTGGTTTGGAGGCAGAAATAACATTGTGTTTCACCGCATTTTCCACCAGCATTTGCAAAGCCAGCGGCATTACCAGGCCCGCCTGTCCGTTCATCCGGTTGATGAGGTGGAAACCGTCTTCGTAGCGTTTTTTGAGTAAAAAATGGAAACTCTCCACGAGTTCCTTTTCTTCCTGCAGCGTAATAAAATCGCGTTCGCGGTAAGCCATCATGCTCCGGTAAAAATCGGACAGGTGCTCTACATATTCCACCGCAACTTTGGGATTTTCCTCAATAATAGTGATCAGCGTATTAAAACTGTTGAACAGAAAATGCGGGTTGATCTGGCTTTTTAAAGCTGCAAACTGCGACTCCACATTTTCTCTTTTCAGTTGCGCCTCTCTGCCCAGGCGCACTTCCCGGATTTTGACAAAACCATAAAGCAGGGCGCCACCGAGCAACAGGCAAAGCAATACGAACCACCATTGCGCCCAAAAAGGGGGCTGAATGGTAAATGTCCACGATATTTCGGGCACCGCGTCAAAATTACCGTGCTCGCTGGTCTGCACCCGGAAAGTGTAACGCCCCGGCGGCAGGTTGGGATACGAAGCGAGGTGGTCTTTAGATACTTTCCAGTCCGGATCGAATCCTTCCAGCATATAACGGTAACGCACCGATTCCGGACGGGTGTACCAGAGTCCGGTGAAGTTAAAAATGAAATAATTCTGGTCGTAACTGAAAGTGTGCGATTGTTGCCAGTCCACCATTTGCATCAGCACTGAAATAGAACTGATTCCCGGCTGCGGATCGTCGAGAAAAACCTCGTCATAAGCCGCCACGCGAATGATGCCCTGCCGCGTTCCCAGCCACACATTGCCCGATTTATCGCGGCAAAGCGCATTCAGGTTGACCTCGGCTGTGCCTGTTTCCATTTCGCAAAAAACGGCGTGGTCCACCCTTTCCGGATTGAGCAGGTCGAAACCGTCGTCGTAGCCGATAATGATCCTTCCATCGCCGGTGACTGACAGGCCGGTGATCTTGTTGCTGTGCAGGTGGTTGGCCGTGGTGTAATGCCGGAACCGGTTGTTTTCCAGGCAAAAAAGGCCATTGCGGTCCGTACTGAACCATATCCTGCCTTTATTGTCTTCAGCGATGCTGTAAATCGTTTTGAGCGGAATGCCATCGGCACTGGTAAACGACTGCACTTTCCCCTGTTCCAGCACCCGCAGACCGTCGCCGTC
>JADLCC010000074.1 GCA_020847425.1 Saprospiraceae bacterium | reverse complement strand
CTGTTGGCGCCGATACCTTTCTGGTCGAAACGGACGCTTTGAAAAGGTTTTCGCCGCAGGTTGAGTTTGTTTGCACCTTTATCCGTGCCGATCCAGAGAATGCCGGTCCGGTCCTGGTACAGCGAGCGGATAAAATTATTGCTCAGGCTGTAGGGCTCGCCGGGTTCTGCAAAAAACCTGCGGAATTTCCCGGTTTTTTTCTCCAGTAAATTCAGGCCATGGTAGGTGGCGACCCATAAATCGCCGTCGGCGGTTTCACAAAAATCGGACACTACATTGTAACTCAGGCTGCCAGGGTTGCCGGAGGAGGCCTGGTAAGAAGCCGCAATTTGTAAAAAATCGATGTTGTTATCGTCGAACCTGATTTTCCGCAAACCGGCTTTTGAACCTACCCACAGGGTGTTCGGTTCGCCGCGCACCGGCCGAACGCGGTAGATGAAGTTGGCCAGAAAAGAGTCGCCTGCGACGGGTTCGAGGTAATAATTGCGCAGCTTGTAATTGTTTTCATCCCGGAATTTGATGCGGGTGAGGCCCCTGGAAGTTGCCGACCAGATGGAGCCGTCGGGTGTTTCACAGATCGAATAAATGTAGTCGGAGGGTGGGCGGGCTATGTCGTCGCCCGGCGCGTAAATCCGCAGGAATGACTTGGTTTCGGGATTAAAACGGTTCAAACCCTTTTTTGTGCCGACCCAGATACAGCCCTTGCTGTCTTCAAAAAGCCCCCATACATCGTTGTCCGACAAGGAGTTAGGGTTGTCCGGATTGAAACGGTAATTGACAAAACGCTCTGTTGCGCGGTCGAAGCAATGAAAACCCGTACTGACCGTTCCCACCCATATCCGGCCTTTTCGGTCTTCCACCAGGGAAGTGACCTGGTCGCTTTGCAGCCCGCCCGAAGTGCCGGGTTCCTGCTGGAAAGTGCGGACCTTGTATCCGTCGAACCGCATCAGGCCCGACCAGGTTCCGAGCCACAGAATGCCTTTGCTATCCTGCATAATACAGTTCATCGCGCCATGCATCAGCCGCATTTCAGCAGGTAACTGCTCAAACAGGAAAGGCTGCTGCGCGGAGGCCGGCCCCGTCAGCAGCAACAAACCTGATAAAAGCCAAATGCGGAATTGTATAATCATGCGCCATTCGATTTTGCCGGAAGGGCTGCAAGATATTTGCTTTTTGGGGTTATGATTTGGTAAAAAATACAACTCACGATTCACAACTGAAATCCCACCCGAATCCCCGTTTCCAGCCGGAATTTTTTGTCTTTGAACGAGCGTTCGCCGTTGCCGGCAAGAAACAGAAAATCGTATCCGACATCCTGGCGCCTGTTATCGCTGAACCGGATACCCGCCCCGATAAACCATTCGAGGGTGAGTTTCGGGTACAGCGTCTGGCCGCCGTAATGCACCATCAAGTCCATGTTTTTAATGGATTCCTGTTGCAGGTCGTCGGGGTTGCGTTCGAGATAAGGCACACCTTCGCGGACTTTTTGTACTTCAAATTTTTGAGTAGAATACCGGAATACCGGCGCGATGTACATGCCTTCGTATCCGTCGCTGTCAAAAAACAGGCGTGGTGATACTGAAAATTGCAGGCCTATTTTACCTGTTCGGATGCTGTAGTCGGCGTAATTGTCGGGTTCGTCGGAAGCCCACAGTTCGCTTTCCGTGGAGCCGTTGAATTCGTCGTTGATCTCGTTCAAAAGTTCGTCGTAGGCGCTCCAGAGTGGCTCGAAAGTGACGCCTGCACCGGCCTGGAGGCTCAAAAAATCATTCATTTCTTTTTCCAGTTCGATGGGTTGTCGACCGAAAATAAAGGAAACCGGGCTGGTTTTCAGGATGAGGCCGTGGTAAACGGTCTCTTTTTGGGAATTGTTATCAGTATCGCCGAAGTCAATGATTTCTACATCCCGGTTGGGCTTTTTTTTGTCTCTTTGCGCTGAAAGATTGTTTGCAAAAAAACAGGCAAGAAGGAGCAAAATGGCAAAGCGGAGTTGCATAAAGACAGGTTTGGTTTTGAATAGTTAAAAATTGAATTGTAAACATCGGCAAGAAATGACGTCTGTAATACGTTGGGTGCTGTTAAAGTTGCAACGCAATTTTCAGACCATATCAATTTCACGCAAACTAATTTAAAATCAATATCATATGATGCGCATTGTAACGCTCGGCGTGTTCCTCTTTTTTTGTTCCTTTTCACTGACGGCTCAAAAGCCGGTCCTGAAAATCAGCCCCGAATTCAAACTGTCTAAAAGCAGGACTTTTGAAGGCCACCTTTTTTCCGATGCCACAGGGCATTACATGTATTTTTATGACGGCGACCGCAGCGCTTTTACGGGCCGCTCAACCGTTTCATCCACCATTCTGGAAAAGTACGACCCCACTTTTAAACTCGTTTTCAGCAAAGAATACAAATCAGACCGCAAAGGTGTCGCTTCGCTGGGTATGCGTTACTTCAACGGTCAGATTGTCTGGCTTTTTTCCGAAACGAACAAAAAAGAGGATTACATCCGGTACAGCATTTTGCCTCTGGATATGAACGGCAAACAGGCGAAAGCGCAGGATATTGCCAAGTTCAAATATGAAAACCGCGACGACATTCCAACCATTCAGTGGAATGTTTCTCAGGACTCGTCCAAACTGCTGTTTCGCGCCGTGTCGGATGAAAACCGCGACGACGAACCTTTCGGCGTGTTTATTTCTGTGCTCAATAAAGACATGAGTGTGGACTGGTCGCGCAAAAACACCTTTAAATACACGGAAGAACAGGTAGACGTACTGGCTTCACTGCTCAAAAACGACGGCAGCGTTTATATACTCGCTAAGGTGTACGAAGGGAAAAAGGCAAAAGAAAGCAAGAAAAACGACAAAAAGAAGTCTGTTGCCGCTTATGACATCACGCTTTTTCATTTTACAAAAGAAGATGAAAAACCACGCGAATACCGCCTGCAACTGGGCGATTCGTTTATCCGCGGCGCATCGCTCACCACCGACAGGAACGACAACCTGAAATGTGCAGGTTTTTATTCCAATACCAAAAGCGGCAGTTTGCAGGGCGTGTTTTACCTCGACCTGGCTTCAGATGGCAGCATCACCGCCAGCAACAAGAAGGAATTCACTGTGGCCGATTTGAAAAAATTCGGCGAAAAAAACACGGATAAAGACCGCACGGGCGATATGGGCCTGGAAGATTCTTTCAAATTCAGCGACTTCCTGGTGCGCGACGACGGCTCGGCGGTAGTGGTGGCCGAGGAAAACTATGTCATCGTACGCACTTCCTACAACGGGCGGACGTACTCCACCACCTATGAGTACAATTCGAGAGACATTATCATATTCACCATCAATACCAAAGGTGAAATCGAGCGCGTGAACGCCATTCCGAAATACCAGGTCGGGATCAATACGGATTACTTTATTTCATACGTCTCCCTGCTGCACGGCAACGAAATCGTGTTTTTTTACAACGAAGACGAAGACAATATGGACAAGCCGGTGAACAACCCGAAACCCAAACGCGTCAACAATTTTAAAGAATGTATCGCGGTAATGACCACGCTCAATACGGATGGCAAGCTGGTGCGCAAACAACTTTTTGAAGCCAGGGACGTGGAATCGCTGTTCGTGCCGAAAGACAGCAGCCCTTTTGAAAAAAACAAACTGTTTTTTGTGTCCATCAAACCTAAGTTGTTCAGCAAGAGCAATTTTCATATGGGGACTGTGACGCTGCCGGAGTAAAAAAATGCCAGTGAAGAGGTGACATCTGCGAGGTACGAGCAGGTGTCATCTCGAAACGGTAGCGTTTTCGCAATGAGATAACACCTGCTCGTACCTCGCAGATGTCACCTCATTGCTAACCGAAGTCGTTACAATCTGAACTACAACACGAACTTCCCGCCCTAAAAAGTATTTCGGCTGCCGAATTTTAGTTAAATCGCCTCCAACCACGCCGTGACCTCATCCGGTTATTCAATACTCCCGACCCGCCGTATATCTATATAATTTCCACTTTGAACAGGCTGTTTTGACATTTGGGTATTACTTTTTAATACACTCTATCCATTTGTTTACCACTTCAACTGTTACCCTTTTGCCATGTCAATAGTACCGCACTGTTTCAAAACCGTCATTGCCATGGTTTTGACCACACTTTTCGTATGTGAAACTACAGCACAAACGGCCACACGGGGCAATATTTCCCTGCACATTCAAAATGAAGAAAAACAGGCTTTGGAAGGCGTTTCCATCGGCTTGATGCACGCTAAAGATTCCACGCTGGCAAAGATAGCGATCACCGATCAGCAGGGCCTGGCCGAGTTGGATGACATCAGGTTCGGTACTTATTTCCTGACGGCTTTTCTGATGGGTTATGAAAAATTACAGTCGGCGCCCATAACCATCGACGCCGGGCGCCTCCGCATCGATCTGCCGGCTTTTCAGTTGGAAAAATCGGCTCAGGCGCTGGCGGAAGTGACCATTGCGCACAAAAAACCGTTTTTAGAAAGGCAGCTGGACAAACTGGTGCTGAACGTGGAAAACAGCATCGCTTCGGCGGGCAGCAATGTGCTGGAAGTGCTGGAACGCGCACCGGGTGTGCTGGTCAATCAGGAAACATCCATCAACCTGAAAGGCAAACAAGGTGTGGTCGTCATGATCGACGGCAAACCCTCGCCCCTTTCCGGCGCCGACCTGATCAATTACCTGAAAGGAATCCCCGCTTCCAATATTGATAAAATTGAAATCATCACCAACCCCTCCGCCAAGTACGATGCCGCGGGGAACGCAGGCATCATCAATATAAAATTCAAAAAAGACCAGCGCCAGGGACTCAACGGCAGCGTGTCGCTCAGTGCCGGTCAGGGGTTTTACTTCAAACCGAATGGGAGTACCAACCTGAATTTCAGGAAAAAGAAATGGAACCTGTTCGGCAATTATTCCTACGGCCAGCCCAAAGGTTTTACGCGGTTTTATATCAACCGGAAATTTTTCGACAACAACCACGAAGTGGAGTCGGTCTTCGATCAGACTTCCTTCACCAAGCAACCTATCCGCAGCCACAATGGGAAAATAGGCGCCGATTTTTATGCCGGCCCAAAAACGGTGATCGGTGTGGTGTTCAACGGCAACCTGTTCCACAACAAAAGAGACGGCTATACCAACGCGCTGATAACCGACCCGGAAGGCGTACTGCAATACACGACAAGTATGGATAATGTGTTGAATGACAAGCGTTTCAACGGATTTGGCAACCTGAACTTCAAACACACCATCGACAGTACGGGAAAAGAACTCACCATGGATGTCGATTACGGAAGTTACCAGTCGCATGCCGACCAGAATTTTGTCACAGAGCAGTTCAGTGCTGCCATCGTTCCGCCTCCGGGTTATGTCCTGCATACGGATCAGCGCGGCAATTTATCGGTAAAATCCGTCAAAGCCGACTACCTGCATCCTTTGAAACATGACGCAAAATTGGAAGCGGGACTCAAATCGAGTATCGTGGAGACAGACAACGATATCAAGTTTTTCAACGTGGTGGACATGGAAGAACAGCCCGATCCTACACGCTCCAACCACTTCATTTACAAGGAAAATATCAATGCTGCGTACCTGAATTTCGCAAAATCATTTCCCAAAATAGACTTCCAGGTGGGCCTGCGCCTGGAGCAGACCCGGACCGAAGGCAACCAACTGACCACGGGCGAGCAGTTCACCCGGAGTTATGCCTATCTTTTTCCCAGCGTGTTCGTGAACAGGAAATTATCGGAAAAAAACCAGTTCTCTTTTTCCTACAGCCGCCGCATCGACCGGCCGGATTACCGGCAACTCAACCCTTTCCGGATTTTTGTGGATGCCTACACCTACGTGGTGGGCGATCCGGCGCTTAAACCGGTGCTGACCAATTCGTACGAACTGGGCCACACTTTTCTCCAGAAATACAGCACGACGCTCTCCTACACACAAAGCAAAGAAGTAATCACCGACGTTTTTGTGCAGGATGACTTGACAAAAATATCCTATCAGACGCCGGCCAACCTGCAAAATTTCGACCAGGTCAGCCTCGCAGTGTCCGCGCCGCTCAGTATTCGTAAATGGTTGAATTCCAGCATCAACGGAAGTGTTTACTGGAACCGCTACACCAGTCCTTTTCAAGGTGGCGAGCTCCTGAATTCCTATACTTCATGGGACATGAACGTCAATAATTCCATCAGTCTGGGAAAAAATGGCTGGTCGGCCGAACTCAGCGCTTATTACCAGTCCAGAATGGCCTGGGGACTGTTTATCATCCGCGACCTGGCACAGGTGGGCGCCGGCATCCAGAAAACGTCGGCCAACAAACTGTCTACTTTTAAACTGGCAGTGTCGGACGTTTTGTACACCAACCATATTGCCGTTATCGTACAGTACCAGAACCAGGACTGGTTTACCGACCGGACCTGGGATTCCAAAGTGGTCACGCTGTCGTACACGCAGCGATTTGGCAAAAATACCGTGCAGCAGGCAAGGCGGAGAACGAGCGGGATCGAGGAGGAAAAGAAGAGAGCGGGGTAGGGGATACTGTACCGGCTGCTTGAGATGCTGGATACAAATACCGGTGGAATTTGTACATCAGCCGGCACATGAGTAGGGAAGTAAGTACGGGGTCGTAAAACCCTAAGGTATGTACATAAAATCCATTGAAAATCAATTAATTCTAACTCAAGGCTAAATGTTTACTATGTTGATTTATCGAAAAACTACCTCTAAAACCCAATACGGAAGGTTTTACCACTAAGTACACCAAGGTGTCTCACAAAGGACACAAAGCGTTGCGTTGACGCTTCCCGCTTTGTGATTACTGTAGGCTACCATATATCATCCAAATGACTATAATAATGTGGTCGACTCTACGCTTTGTGTCCTTTGTGAAACCACTTTGTGTCCGTTGTGGTAAAAAAACGTGTGGTTATGTACATAAAGTAGCCCAAAAAGAAATGTTTGTAGAAAACACGACGTATAGATGTTTGCCGATTAAATCGATGAAAATGAATAAGATACAACCATTTTTTACCATCGCTTTTTTCCTGGGCTTCGTACAACTGTCCGTTGCCCAAACCGCGCTCGAATCACTGGTCAGCGCTGAAAAGGCATTTGCAAAAATGTCGGAAGAAACGAGCACCAAAAACGCTTTCGTCCATTTTCTGGGCGACAGCAGCATCCTTTTCAGGCCCGGGCCGGTGCCCGGGAAAGCAAGCTGGGAGGCTGCCGAGGAAGAGAATGACCTGTTGGCCTGGAAACCCGTATTTGCTGACATATCGGCGGCCGGCGACATGGGTTACACGACCGGCCCTTTTGAATACAAAGCGGCGCGAACCGACGAAAAGGTGGCCGGCACGGGGCACTTTGTTTCCGTCTGGAAAAAGGAAAAAGACGGCGCCTGGAAAGTAGCGCTGGATATCGGAATCGGGCACCCGCCGGCGCTCGAAAAACCGTTTTCCACATCGGCCATTGCTCCAAAAGCCGTTCAGCAGAAGCCGGGCGCCAATGCCGCCGCTGAACTGATGCAAACAGACCGGGCTTTTTGCGAAAAACAAAACAAAAACGGATTGTCTGTTTACCTGGAATGGCTTTCCTCCGAAGCGAAAATATACCGCCCGCTGGCTGCGCCGTATGATTCGCCGGAAAGCATTCTGGCTTTCCTTACCGCCACGGACAAACAATTTACGTTTCAACCTGTGCGCGCCGACGTGGCCGCTTCCGGCGATCTCGGCTATGTATACGGCGGGGGAAACGTCTCCATCAAGCAGGGCGAAAACATCAAACATATGGATATCAACTACCTCCGCATTTGGAAAAATGAAGGGGGAAAGGGCTGGAAAATTGTGCTGGACCTGGTGACGGTGATTAAGAAGTGAGAGGTGAGAAGTGAGAGGGCATAGCCGTCAACTTAAGGCCTCGGAGAGGCTCAACGTTTGTAGAAGCGGTCAAGATACCCACACGCGGCCTCGGAGAGGCCTAACATTTGTTGAATTATGAGAGCCTTTATTGTCACCAAAAACCATAAACGTTAGGCCTCTCCGAGGCCGCTGTTTTGAATATATCGATCAATCCTACAAACGTTAAGCCTCTCCGAAGCCTTATATTAATGGCTATGAGGTGAGAGGGTGGAATTTTGTAATTAATTCAATATCAATAAAATGAAAGCCATTTTTTCAATTGCATTTGTTTTAATTTTTCAGCATTCAGCGGCTGCGCAAGCCACCGAAGTCCCCATCAAAATCATGAAGGGCCTGCCCTACATGGATGTCAGTCTCGATGGAAAAGATCCATATCTTTTTGGGTTCGATACAGGTTTCGGCGCTGCGATGGAGATGGATTCCGTGCTGGCAGCCAGTCTGGGCGTACTGGTTTCGGGGCAAACGGAGATCGGCGACGGCTCTGGCAGAAACAGCAGGATACTACAAACAGGCATTTTACCCCGGCTACAAATCGGCGACCGGGTATTTGAAAACATAGAAGTGATCCTGCGCAACCGCCGGAGTTTGCCAGGGATGGAAAAAGTGTCGGGTATCCTGGGTATGGCATTGTTTGCGGACTATACCATCACGCTGGATTACCCTGCATTGTTGTTTCGTTTCGACAAAACCCCTTTGCCTGTTGCCGATCAGTCGACCGTTTTTCACTACAATCCTGTAGGCGGCGGCGTGCCGCAAATCGACCTGAAAGTCGGAGACATTGCGCTGAAAGCGGTAGTCGATACCCGGAGCATGTCGGGAACGTTCAAAATTCCGGAGGAAATTATTCCCAAACTGCATTTCCTTTCCGAACCGGTAGTGGTAGGCCGCGGCCGCACGGTGAGCAATGAAATTCTGATCAACCAGGTGAAAATCAGCGAGCCCATACAATTTGGGCAGTACGTATTCCCGGAACCTACAGTGACCTATCCTTCCCTGAATGGGGATGTGATCATTGGCGCCGCCACACTTCAAACCTTTCAGGTAAGTATCGACCAGAAAAACCAGCGCATTCAACTGTTACAAACCGGAAAAACTGCTCCTGCCCCAGCAGTGGCACCTACTGAATCGCAGCGCTACAGCGAATATACAGGCACTTACGAAGGAGGCCGGGAACTCACCATTTCCGAAGGGCAACTGTATATACAGCGCCCGGGAGGCATGCTGTTAAAAATGATCGAAACCGCTCCGGATGTATTTACCTTAGAGCGCGTGCCGCAGGCGGTATTACAATTCGAAAGGGATGCGCAACGGAAAATAGTAGCGCTCAAGGTGCTGAATCAGCAAGGCGCCTGGGAACTGGCCAAACGCCTGACCTGAACAGAAGAAAATATGGTAAAAAGTGTTGAATATGAACCAATTAAACATATTTATCCTTTCTTTTGGCGCGCTACAGGGTGTGCTGCTCAGCGTATTGCTGCTGCGGAAAAAGACGTACCGGACCGGACATCTTTTTTTACTGCTTTACCTGATTGTGCTCCTGGCGCAGGTGGCGCTAAAGATCGCCAGTAAGATGTGGACCATGGAACACCTGCCTGTCGCGTATTCCATTTCTTACGAATTGCCTTTTTTATACGGACCGCTGTTGTTCCTTTTTGTGAACAATGCGTCGGGCCGTGGCAAATGGTCGCTCAAAAAAGACCTCTGGCATTTTATCCCTTTTTTGTGGTTTGGCATGGCCGACATTGTGCTGCATACGACACATAACCTGCTGATATACAGGTTTTTTGATTCGAATCAGGCCAATATTTTTTATTATCAATTGATCAGTGTTGCCGCTTACCATTTCTATAGTTACAGGATTTTGCTGCAACATCCCGTAGGGAAAGAGCATCCCATTCCACTGGAAAAAATACAATGGCTGCGCCGGTATACGCTGCTTTCGGCCTTTGTTACGTTCAGCATTGTACTGGGCCTGTTTTTGATGTACATGGTATATCCGCGCTACATGGAGGCCCGTTTTTTATTCGCCGCGATTACCATTTATATTTATTGGGTGAGTTATGAAGTGATCCGGCGTCCGGGTCTGTTTCATTTGTCGCAACAACCCATTGTTCCAATAACGTATAACGAAATTCAGGCCCCGGTTCCGAACGCTTCTGTTAAAATGGAGCCGCCCAAAAAATACAACAATTCGACCCTCAAAGCAGCCGATATCGATGCAATACTGGTCGAACTCAACAAAGTTATGCAGCAGCAGCAGCCTTTTTTGTCGCCCGATCTGAGTATCGATACCCTGGCTGCGCTGGTGGGCACCAACCGCCACAATCTTTCTCAGGCCATCAATGAACGCCTGCAAAAAAACTTTTACGATTACCTGAACGAATACCGGGTAAAAGCCGCCAGGGCCGTCTTGTCCGACCCTGCAAACGATCACCTGAAAATAGCGGCCATCGCATACGACGCCGGTTTCAACTCCTTGTCCACCTTCAACGACGTTTTTAAAAAACTGACCGGACACACGCCTTCCGCTTTCCGGAGTATGGCGCAAAAAGGCGCCCTGAATTTCCAGGCATAAAAGCCGGAGCAACTACCATACCGCTGATTATTAAGTACTTATACCAAGCAGATGTGTCATTCAGAACCGAAGGTGATGAATCTGGGGGCGTAGCCCGAAATAAAAAATTATGTAGGCCTTCGGCCTCAGATGCTTCGGCTACGCCTCTGCATGACACATTTGCTTGGTTGAGTACTTAACGCTCGGCGGTAAAGTACTTGAATATCAATGTATTGGTACACTCCCGGATTTGTCGGTTCGGTAGGAAGTGACATTGCCTACAGGGCATTTTTGTGCAAAACAATGCATGCTGGCCCTTTTATGACTCCTCATATTTTGGCGGCTTATTTTTCTTCCTGCATAACAAATGCCGTAGAGAAAATCATTCTACAAACGCCCATTCCTTATATGCGAATTGCCCCTGCGGCGTCAGGTAGATTTCCGGTGTTATTGACTCTGCATGCCAATGGGGCGCTTTCGCAACCGAACACGCTCTAAGTAAGCGTGCAAAATTTGTTTTGCCTAAATTTTTCACGAATGCTTGATTATCAACACGGATAACCGATAACTAATAACGGATAACTGCTTATGCTCCGCAACTATTTCCTCATCGCACTCCGCAATTTCCAGCGCCAAAGGGTTTTTTCCATACTCAATATGTTCGGACTCGCGCTCGGACTGGCCAGCGCTATTTTTATTTTTTTGTATGTGAGCGACGAACTGCAATACGATACCATGCATCCGTATTACAAGGATACCTACCGGCTCGGGTGTACATTCGCCAATGCCGACGGACGATCCAACAACAATACGGACTCGCCGGGCTTTTGGGTCCGGCAACTCAAGGATACGCGCACGGAGGTACAGGATGCTGTTCGGATTGCCTACATTGGATACCCGACTTCGCTGCACCACAAAGCGAAAGATAAAATTGTACTGACGGAAGAAATCAAATGGGCCGAGCCGGGATTTGACCGGGTGCTCGCTTTCAAACTGCGCAGCGGCAATCCCGAAAAAATGTTTGAAGCGCCCAATACCATGGTGCTTAGTGAAACGGGCGCGCGAAAACTGTTCGGCAAATCCGATCCGATCGGGCAAATCGTCTCGGTCAAACATAATTTTGCCACCCGCGACCGGGAACTCGACATTGAAGTCACGGGCGTGTACCGCGATTACCCGTCCAACTCCCATTTCAAACCGGATTACATCCTGAATGTCAACGCTTTGCGGAGCGTTTACCCCGATTTTAACCGATTGATGGAAGGTTCGAGTTTTGGCGACCGGGAGAACCCGATTTTTTTCTTTGAGAACTATATCGTTTTCAAACCGAATGTAAATATTCCTTCCATTTTGGCCATGTTGCAGCCGCTGGCCGACCAGATGATGCGGTCCGATTCGGCCTTTGTAGCCGCCGGCTGGAAGATGAGCCCGTTTCTGACCAAAATGTCCGATTTCCATTTCGATACGGTAAACGAATGGGAATACAACGCCAAAGGCAACAAACAATACCTGACCATTTTCAGCGCAATCGCCGTGCTGATCATGCTGATTGCATGCATCAATTACATGAACCTGGCCACGGCGCGTTCGGCCAGACGGGCCAAAGAAGTCGGCCTGCGCAAGTCGCTGGGCAGCAACCGCAAGGAAATTGCCGCACAGTTTTTCATGGAATCTTTCCTGATGACGCTGGGTGCGCTGGCAATCTCCCTGGTACTGGTGCTGGCCCTGCTCCAGCCATTCAATGTTTTGGCAGACAAAACGTTCTCCATGGCTTCCCTGCTCAACCCCTGGATGCTGGGAATAGTTGCCCTGATTGTGGCGTTTATGGGCTTGTTGTCCGGGATTTACCCGGCGCTTTATTTGTCCGCTTTTCGTCCGGTGGAAGTGCTGAAAGGGCATGTGGCCAAAGGAAAAGGAGCAGAATTGTTCAAAAAAGGGCTGGTAGCGTCGCAGTATGTGGTTTCACTGGTCCTGATTATCTGCACCCTGATTGTCATCCGCCAGATGGAACACATGCAAACCACCAAACTCAACGAACAGGGCGATCAGTTGCTTTCCATTCGTTACGGCGGTATCGCGCCACCGGAAAAGTTTGCCGCATTTAAACAAGTCGTTTTGCAGGACAAAGACATCGAACACGTGACCATCGGGAACCATTTGCCGCGCCTCGATTATTTTGGTTTTATCGGTTACCGCGTCAAATTTCCGGATCTCGGCAACAATGAACTGGATTGGAACCAGTTGAACGTGGAATACGATTTCGCCAAAACATACGGACTGGAAATCATTGCCGGCCGCGATTTTGAGGCCAATAACCCTTCCGATTCGAGCGCTATATTGTTGAACGAAGCGGCTGTAAAAGCGCTCAACCAGCCGGTTGATAAAATCCTCGGCGCTTTTGCGGTAGACCTGTTTCAGGAAGGTAATGCCACGTTGAAAGTCATTGGCATTGTAAAAGATTTCCCATTCCGCTCGATGCACAATGCAATCGAGCCCCTGATGCTGAGCATTCGACCGCATTTTATCGACCGGATCGTGTATGTCAAACTGCCTGCGGGCAAGTTCCAGGAAAAAGTAGCCTCGGTTGAAAAAGCCTGGAAAGAAGTGTTTCCGGGCATCGGTTTCGACCACTGGTTTGTGAGCGACGAGTTCAACCGCATGTACATTGTAGAGGGTAGGGTAGCGGCGTTGGCAAAGGTTTTTGCCATTTTAGCCATTCTTATTACCATTCTGGGCGTATTCGGCCTGGCATCCTATACCGCCGAACAAAAAACAAAGGAGGTCGGCATCCGCAAAGCCCTGGGCGCCGATGTGCTCCAGGTCATTGGCATGTTCCTCTGGATTTTTATCAAAATATTCGTTGTCGCCAGTTGTATAGCCGTGCCCATAGCCTATGCGGCGGCCAGTTACTGGCTCAAGGATTTTGTGTACCGCGTGCCGCTGAGTCCCTGGATTTTTATCGGCAGCCTTACAGGATTGCTGCTGGTTACCCTGTTTACGGTCAGCCGGGAAATCTGGAAAGCCGCGCGGATGAACCCGGTGGTGTCGCTGCGGAGTGAGTGATGAAGATTTATTATGCTCCTGCGTTACCGTCGAGTGTTAAGTACTCATACCAAGCAAGTGTGTCATGCTGAGGCGTAGAGGCCGAAGGCCTTACCTGTTTTTAATATCGGGCTACGCCCACAGATTCATCACCTTCGGTTCTGAATGACACACCTGCTTGGTATGAGTACTTAACACTCGGCGGTATAGCAGGATGGGTGAAAGGATTAAAAAGGATAAAAATAAAATTTACCCAATCATGAAAAAAGTATATTTTTTGATTTTGATTACTGTGTATTGCAGCGTTGCCTGCACTCAGACACCCCTGCAGAACAAAACCATCAGCGGCTTGAATGAAAAACTGCAAAAAGGCACTTTAACCCTTAGCGAAGTGCTTACCAACAAGGAATGGATGCCACTCCATTCGCTGACAGCGTTCCGGAATGTGATCAAAGAAAACGCCAAACCGGGCCTTGTCCGACTCGCCAATGCCGATGAACCGGGGCTGCGCATGACGGTGAAAGGCAGCGTTGCTGACAAGTCCGGCCAACCCCTGAGCGATGCTTTGGTGTATGTGTATCAAACTTCCGACAAAGGCTGGTACGCCGACACTGCGGCGCATATTGAGACATCTGGTAGCGATTTTGGGCATGCACGCCTGTTCGGCTACCTGAAAACGGATGCTGCGGGCGCGTTTGAATTTGAAACCATCCGGCCCGAAGGTTATCCCAATTCCGATTTGCCGGCCCATATCCATATCATGTTTTGGTCGGCCGATGGCAAAGTCATACGCGGGTTGCCCGAAGAGTTGTTGTTTGAAGAGGACAAAAGATTGACGCCGGAACGCAAGAAACAAGCGTTGCAAAGTGGGTATCTCGTATCCCAAAATACGGGCACAGAAGCCTGGGCGGTGTATGTGTACCGGTTGGTGAAACGATGATTTTTTTTTGGGAGGACCTCACCCCCCCGGCCCCCTCTCCGATGGGTGAGGTTAACCCACAAGTAGGGGTATTTTGTGTATGTTTTTAGATTTGGTCGGCTACGCCCCTCGTAGAGTGATGGGAACACGGATGACACGGATTTTGCGGATTAAAACGGATTTTTTGTGGCCTGACGGCCACTCGTTTTTGATT